>NZ_DBHHPX010000005.1:0-105493 GCF_057241865.1 Tractidigestivibacter sp. | reverse complement strand
GCACGCACCATCCTCCAGACATCGTCGTCTGGTACGGATTTCCGATACCACCCCCAAATGGTCACGGAAAACTTTCGGGTTTGGGCACGCAACTTCTTCGGGTTCGGTCACGGGCACGCCGCTGGCTTCCTGACTTTCCGAGCATGAGCGACTCCTCGAGCCGGTGGCTGGGGCCGCCGAACTCGACGTTCGTGGTGAACACTATGCTCCTCCTTTCGTACGAGTCGGATATCACCTGGTAGAGCAGGCGGGCGCCGTCCACGTCGAAGAGCACGTGGCCGAACTCGTCCAGGACGATCAGGTCGGCCCTGCCGACGTCCGCCAGCAGCCGGTCGAGCGTCCCCTCGCGCTTGGCCTTGCCGAGCTGGAGCACCAGCGTCGCCGTCTGGAAGAAGCGCACCGGCATCCCCCGCCGGGTCTCCCTCGGCGTCGAGGCGGCGGGGGCGCGCAGGCCCGCCCGCTTCGTCGGCTGCCAGGGGCTGTCGCCGGCCTCGAGCGCGCAGCCGAGAAGGGCGCGCCCGAGCGGAGGCTGCGCCTCTGCTCGCACCTGTCGCTGCTCGCGATCGACGGGCTCGGGTGCCTCGAGGCCGGCAAGATGGGCGCCGACCTGATCTCCCGGCTCGTTTCCAGGAGGTACGGCAAGAGGTCGATGATGGTCACGACCAGCGTCGGCATCGGGGCGTGGGCCGACGTCCTCGGGGACGCGGCGGTGGCGTCGGCGATGGCGGACAGGCTCTGCCACCACTGCCACGTGCTGAGGATGACGGGAAGGCCGCACAGGACCAAGGACCTCCTGCCGGAGGGGAGAGGGGGCGCCGGAAGCGGCGGGGGCGACTGACGCGATCGGCGAAGATACGTTAGCGCAATCGACACCTCCCGGTTTGCGGAGCTGGTGAAAAGATTATTGACGTTAACGAGGAACCTCTCCGCGTTGGCCAAAAAGCCAGGGCCGGGTGCTTTTGAGACGTCCAACACCGCCAGCGCCTCGGCGAGCTTGACCTCCGCCATGCGGGCGCGCCCCTCCGGGTCCTCCGGCAGGTCGCGGCCCCAGTCGCACCAGTCCGTCTGCTCCGCGTGCCCCTCGGTGTCCGCCAGCGTGGGCCCCCTCCGCCGTCGCCCTCGCGGCCAAGGCTGCCACGGGCGGGCGAGGTGTGCTCCCAGCGCTCGGCGTACCTCGGGCTGCCCTCGCCGTGGGAGCAGTGCATCCTCGACAGGCGGTCGGGCATCTCGCGGGCGACGAGCCCGCCGGCGTCCTCCATCCGCAGCCACCTGTAGAGGTTGCCTGGGTTGAGGAACGGCGGGAGCGTCCTGCAGGCCTTCCTCGCGGACAGCCCGCTGCAGTGGAACTCCCAGAGGATCCCCTCCCTCTCCTCCTTGTTGTACATCCCGGACTCCAATCCCGGACCTCGTGGTCCGACCGTTCGTCCGGGGTCCCCATCTAGCCAAGAACCTGCGGAGCTTCCTCGTCCCCGCAATTGACCTGGCCGTGATGGTACCCCTCACCGTGCTGGTCCTCGGCCCCATCGGCAACGCCGTCGCGAATGGCGCAGGTGCCGCTATCAACTACCTCGTCAGCGCCAACATGGTTGTCGCCGGCATCGTGATGGGCGGGTTCTGGGGCCTTCTCGTTATCTTTGGCGTGCACTGGGCAATCATTCCCATCATCCTTGCAAACCTCAACGCAAACGGGGGAGACCCAATCTTTGCTCTTGCCGCAGCCAGCGTCTTTGCGTGTCTTGGCGTGAGCTTTGGCGTCTTCCTGCGCACCAAGGACAAGAGCTACAAGATCCTCGTTGGCTCGTATCTCATCTCCGGCATTCTCTCGGGCGTCAACGAGCCCCTCATCTACGGTGTCATCATGAGGGACCGCAAACTCATCCCCATGGTCGTTGTGGCCGGCGCGATTGGCGGAGCCGTTGGCGGTATTGGCAACGTTCAGCTCATTGTCTTCAACTTCCTGGTCAACGTGTTCACGCTTGCCTCGTTTGCACCTATTGCATGGTTCCTTGCCGAGGCGGCCGTAAGCTTTGTCGTCGCGCTTGTGCTCGTGCTCGTCTTTGGATTTGAAAGCAAGGGCGATGCAACCAAGCAGAGCGTTGAGCAAACGGCGACAAAGGCAGCCTAAGATGCGCGTTACTTACGCTCAGCAAGACATTACGCCTGACCTTCCTTGCCCCATGGACGGCTACGGCCGGCGTGAGGCCACGGGAGTACATGACCAAATCGGTGTGCGCTGTGTGCTCTTCTTTGATGGGGAGGGACAGCAGCAGCGCTACCTCTGCCTTTGCGTTGCGGACGTTTTCTTTCTCGAACTGTCGCTCGCGGAGAAGGCGCGCCAGGCAATTGCCTCGTACACCGGTCTTCCCAAAGATAGCGTGCATGTTGCCGCAGTCCACACCCACTCGGGCCCAAAGGTGAGCAAGCTCGCAGACCCAGGATGTCCGCCAGACCCTTCGTTCATCGAGGCTCTTCTTGACGCGATGGTCGCTTGTGCTGAGAAGTGTATGTCTCAGCAGGCAAGCCGGGGAAACGTAACGGCACGTTTTGGCACGTGCGACCTCTCTGGCCTCTTCACCAACCGCAACGGCGCTGGCGCAGGTTGCGATACAATCGGAACCGTTCTCAGCTTTGCCCCGGATGACGGCTCCCAGCGTATCGACATCCTTCACGTTGCCTGTCATCCCACTGTGCTCCATGGCGAGAACCACCTACTTTCCACGGATTATGTGGGAGCTCCTCGCGAGAAGTGTGAGGCGCTCAGGGGCTCTCAAGCGGTTGTCCTCGTTGGCGACGCCGGTGATTCAAGCACGAGGTTCACGCGACGCGGGGAGGGCTTTGACGGGGTTGAACGCATTGGCGGAGAGATTGCCCGGCGCTTTGCCGCGGCAACGCTGCAGCCCGCCCCGATAGCGCTCAACGGAATTCAGGATGTTCCGGTCCACCTCGACTACGTGCCGGCAGAGGACGAGGCGCTCCTCTCCGCCCAACGCACGCTCACTAATCTCCTCAAAGAACCCGCTGCTGCCAAGACTTCCGGCATTGCCGCCCGCGCGGATGACCTTCGCCAGATGCTTGGTATGGTTGAGGCAAAACTGGCAATACCCCGAATACGCCTTGACGTCTCAGTTACTCTGGCTGACCTTGGGTGCGTGAGACTTGCCCTTGTTCCCTCCGAGGTTGTCTTCTCTTTTGGAGAGCAGCTGAGAGATGCCTCGCCCGTCCCCGTGCTGGTGTGTGGCTATGTCGACGGCTATCTGGGGTATGTGGTGGATCAAACCGAGTATGGCAGGTTCTTCGAGAGCTACATTACGGTTTTTTACGGTTTTTCCCAAGGCCGCTGCGGATGAGTGGTTCTCTCGCATGGCGACAGCGCTTATGAGCTGAAGCAACGCGCTACCTTGCCGGGACAGTAGCGCTACTCGCTCGCTTGCTCTCGTGCTCTTCGGCGGCAAGCTCGCGCAGGATCGACCAGGCCATGGGTATCGTGACCAGGAAGGTGATGACGTCTGTCACGGGCTGGGCGAGCTGCACGCCGAGAAGCCCCAGGAGGGGTGGCAGCACCAGCACCACGGGCCCAAGGACGAGGCCGAGCCTGCACGCGCCGAGGATTGTCGCCCTCCACATGCGCCCCGTGGTCTGGAGCAGGAAGTTCGTAATCATCGCCGTCCCCGTGAGCGGAAGCGTGAAGCTCTCCACACGCAGCGCGAGCGTGCCTATGTCCAGCACCTTGGGGTCGCTCGAGAAGAGGCCAATGAGCTGCGGTGCAGAGACACACGTCACGACGCCGAGAAGAGCCACGGCGACGAACGCCGTGCGCACCGAGAAGCGGTACCCGGCGCGGATGCGCTCGTAGAGCTTGGCCCCGTAGTTGTAGCCAATCACGGGCTGGAACCCCTGGCCGATACCAATCTGCACGTAGTTGCCTATGCTTGCGATTCTCTGCACGACGGCGAGCGCCGCGATGGCCGCGTCGCCGAAGGGTCGCGCCGCCTCGTTCAGGAGCGTGGTGGCGACACCGAGCATGCACTGTCGCACGAAGGAGGGAAGCCCGCCGTTCACGATTCTGGCGACCATGGCGCGGGTGGGCCTTCTCAGCCACCTAGTCGAGAGGGGAGTGATGCCCACGCGCTGGATCTGCCAGACGAGAATGCAAAAGCTGATGAACTGGCAGATCACCGTGGCAATGGCGCTGCCGGCGATTCCCAGCCCAACCACGTAGATGAGGAGCGGCTCCAGCGCAATGTTGATGATAGCGCCGGTCATGATGGCAATCATCGAGTGGAGCGCCTCACCCTCGAAGCGCAGTTGCATGTTGAGCATGAGCGAGCTGCACATGAAGGGGGCACCGAGAAGGATGATGCCGATGAAGGTCTTGGCGTAGGGGAGGATAGTGTCGGTCGAGCCGGCGACAATGCAGATCGGCTCGATGAAGACGTTGCCGAGAATGGCGATGAGCGTGCCGAGAAGGAGCGTGATGGCAAGGCCGTTTGTGGCCATGATGCAGGCGCGCTCACGGTCGCGGGCGCCGAGGAAGCGCGAGATGGCGTTGCCGGTGCCCTGCCCCATGCCGAACCCCACGGCCTGTATCGCCGTCATGACCACGAACGAGATGCCGATTGCCCCCTCGGCGGATGTGCCAAGCGACCCCACGAAGAAGGTGTCACACAGGTTGTAGATGCTGGTCACGAGGTTCGAGATGATGGAGGGCGCGGCAAGCGAGAGGATCAGGGGTCGAATGGGCTCCTCTGTCATCTGCCGATACTTGGCCGCTGCTGTGTCTTTGCCTTCGTTCATCCGTTGTATGGTAGTACCGCCGGGCGGTGCCATTGCGACTACGAACGGCACTAACTTTCAGAAGACATAGTCCAGGGGACGCGGGAGGGCCAATGGCAGCGGCGGGCGAGAGGGGCCAGGACAGGCGAGGGGGGACTCTTGCGCACGCGCGGGAGGCGCTCCGCACCTACTTTGGCTACGACTCCTTCCGTCCTGGTCAGGGCGAGGTCATAGCGTCGGTACTCTCAGGCCAAGACGCGCTTGCCGTCATGCCCACGGGTGCCGGGAAGTCCATCTGCTATCAGGTTCCCGCAGTTCTTCTCGGTGGACTCACCCTCGTGGTGTCTCCGCTCATCTCGCTCATGGGCGACCAGGTGCGCTCTCTTAAGGAGGTGGGCATCAGGGGTTCCTATCTCAACTCCACGCTCACCCCACGCCAGCAGGAGGTGGTGATGGCACGGGGGCTTGCCGGCTGGTATGACCTCATGTACATCGCGCCCGAACGCCTCTCTGACCAGCGCTTCATTGCCTTCGCACAGCGGGTGTGCATACCGCTTGTGGCCGTCGACGAGGCCCACTGCGTGAGCCAGTGGGGCCAGGACTTCCGTCCGGCATACCGTGGCATACCCGCCTTTGTCGCACAGCTGCCAGAGCGCCCCGTGGTCTGTGCCCTTACGGCTACGGCCACGCCTCGCGTGCGGGAGGACGTTGCGAGGCTCTTGGACCTTCGCCACCCGATGGTGCAGGTGAATGGTTTTGACCGCCCCAACCTGCGACTCTCGTCTTTCGAGCTCACTCCCGGCGAGCGCACGCGCTGGCTCATGGGCTACCTCGCGGCACACCCCACGTGGTCTGGCATCGTCTACACCAACACGCGCAAGAAAGTGGACGAGCTTGCAAAGGCCCTGCGGGCAGCAGGCATCCGTACCGTTAGCTATCACGCGGGAATGGAGAACGCCGAGCGTACGGCCTCGCAGGAAGCCTTCGTACACGACGAGGCCCGCGTAATGGTGGCCACCAACGCATTTGGCATGGGTATCGACAAGTCCGACGTGCGATTCGTTGTCAACTGCGGGCTGCCCCTCTCGCTCGAGGAGTACTACCAGGAGGCAGGGCGCGCGGGTCGCGACGGGGAGCCGGCGGAGTGCTATCTCCTCTGGAGTCGTGGGGACATCCGTACCTGCCACTTCTTCATCGACAACACCCAGTTCCCACCGGAGACGCCCCAGGCGGAGAGGGCCACCCTCCTGCGCAACCGGGAGCGTCTCCTCTCGGCGATGATCGGCTATGCGATGAGCGACACGTGCCTGCGGGCCCGCGTGCTGCGCTACTTTGGGCAGGACGCGTCGTCGGTTGCGGTGGGGAAGGGAAAGGATGGCTGTGGCGGATGCTCCGTGTGCCTCGGGAGTTCGGCGGCCGAGCATCTCAGGAGGCCTTGCTCGCGGCGGGCTCGTGGTGCCATGGGTGCCGGTGGCTACCGCACGCGCGAGCTTCCCAGCGAGGCTGAGGTCACTGATGAGGACGAGCGTCTTTTTCAGCGGCTGCGCGCCTTGCGCAAGCGCCTGGCAGACGAGTCCCACGTGCCGCCCTATGTGGTCTTCTCGGACGCCACGCTGCGAGCCATGGTGCAAAGGAGACCCCAAGACAAGGAGGAGCTTCTCGCCGTCTCTGGCGTGGGTCACACCAAGCTCGAGCGCTACGGGAGGCAGTTTCTCGAGGAGATCAATCGATAGGGGAGCAGCGATAGTGCCTGGCGACCGTCGGCCACTGTCTCCCGTAGGTTCCGAACGGTTAGAGCCATCTAAACGTCGAGAAATCACGCCAGCTTCAACCGAGAGGGGCACCACTGTGGTGGCGCCCCCAAAGCTATCCGCAAACCGTAACGGTACCGTCCTCCGCCACGCTCACGTCCATGCCGTCGTGCACGTAGTCGAGGAACTCGTCGCCGAGCTGGTCCACAACGACAAACGGATGCTCGGTCCAGTTCTTGGCAAGAATGGCACCCGCTGCGGCCAAAGGGTCGATCGCCTTCGAGAAGAGCATGCAGGCCGGCCCCGCGCCCATATCGCACGCGCACATGAGCACCATGCCGCCCGTGGTGGAGCCGATGGTCTGCGGAAGGCAGATCGCCGCTCCCTGCAGGGGCTTCTTATAGAGGTCGGGGTTGTTCTGGTCGGAGCAGGGCGCCTTCACGTTCTTCAGGATGAGGGGCTGCTGGTAGTTCGCAAGCGTGTTGAAGCCGCCGTGGCTCACCAGCGCCTTCGCGCTCGTGGTGCCCGCGACGACCGCGCGTCCCTTGAAGGTCTTCTCGGCCATTAGTCGATCCTTCCCCTCGCGATGATGCGGAGCAGCTCGCCCTCGTCAAAGTAGCGGGCGCTCGTGTAGGTGCGCAGCTTGTTTGAGCACGTTACCACCGGCAGGTCCGTGGCAGGGTTGTCCATGTACATGAGCGGGCAGATGTAGGTGAGCTTGGCGCCGGTGGCGAGGAGCTTGCGCTTCTCGGGCGTGCCGTCGAAGGCCGCCAGGACGTCGGGGGCGCTGGAGACGACCGTCGGCACGGCAACCCTCGTGCGGCCCTCGCGCGCAAGCGCCTCGGAAATGCGGTGCGCCCAGTCCTTGAGCTGGTCGAGCGAGCAGTGCGGGCAGCCGATAAACGCGAGCTTTGGCCTGGCGTCGGGATTCTTCCAGATGTTGGGGTAGTTCACCTTCACGCGCTCGAGCTCGGCGTCGTCGATCACGTAGTGCTTGGTGCCCTCGGCAACGAGCGACTCGCCGAGGTCCGCCGCCTCCGGCGTGATGCCCGCCACGTGGTAGAGGCCGACCGCGCCGTTCGACGCCGTGGCCGCGCCCATGTCCTCGAGGTAGGCCTTCGCGTCGTCGTCCAAGGTTCCGCCAAGCCAGCGGTCGAGGCCGCGGATGTAGGGGACCTCGTCCATGACCTTCATGCCGATGGCGGAGCCCAACACCTGCGCCTGGGGCTTCTCCGTGCACTCCACGTCCACGACCCAGGTCGCCTTGCGGCCCTCGTCGGTGAGGAAGCCGAACTCGGGCACCTCTCCCACGATGTTGCCGAAGAGGTCGATGAAGCCGCTGTTCCTGTTGCAGCGAGCGCCCAGCACGGAGTTCGCGTAGACAACGGCCGACGACTCGGCCCAGCTGAGGATGTCGCCACGCTTGGGGGTGTTGCCGACCTCGGGCAGGTAGCAGGCGCAGGTGAAGGCGTTCTCGTCCTTGAGGCCAACCGCACGGAGCTGGCGCTCGTAGGACTCCTGCTTGCTGTAGGTCACCGCTCCCACGATCTTCTGCACGAGGCTCGCCGGGACGTCGGCGTTGTCGATGGGGCGCGGGTCGACGGTGAAGGGCTCCTTCGTCTTGAGCCCCGCGTCGATGAGCTCGTCCATGAGGCGGAAGTTCACCTCGAGAATCGAGATACCGAAACTGGTCACGAGGTGTCCCGGTGCGGTCACCTTCACCATGCGCTTGGCGCCAAAGGCCTCTCCGTACTCGACGAGCGTCCGCATCACCTTGGCAAGCGTCTCTCCCTGCTTGCCATCAAGGATGTCGCACTCTTCCTGGGTCAGCTCCATCAGCTGGCCTCCCTTCCTTGGTTGGACTTCCTCTCGCTCGCGACGCTAGACTCGCGAGGCGGCCTCGTAGGCGCGCCAGATGACCGAGCGCAGGTTGCCCACGCCGGCGCAGTCGCCAACAAGCTGCACGTGGCGTCCCTCGGGCTTGGCGATGGGGTCGGGCGTGTAGCCGACGGCGCTCACCACGGAGTCGCACTCGATGCGCTCAAGCGTTCCATCCTTGCGGGAGATCTGCACCCAACCGTCACCCATGGCATGCACCGTGGTCTCGAGGTAGACGGGGACCTTCTTCCACGCAAAGAACTCCCGCAGGTAGCTCGAGTTGGCGAGACACACTCCGTCCTGTGCCACCAGGTCGTCTTTCATCTCGACAATGACGGGCGTCTTGCCCGAGAGGTAGAGCTCAAGCGCCACCTCACAGCCGGTGAGGCCACCGCCGACAACCACCACGCGTTGCCCCACCTCGGCACCGCCGAGGTAGTCAAGGGCATCCATCGCATGCTCGAAGCCCTGGACGGGCAGGCGCTTGGGCGTGGCACCCGTTGCCACAATGGCGTAGTCCTCGTCGAGTTCCCGCACGCCGATGACCTCGTGGTTGTAGTGGACCTCGACGCCCAAGACCTCCATCTGCCGCTCATACCAGGCGAGAAGGTCGCGGAGCTTCCCCTTGAAGCTGGCAGACGCCGCCTCGCGGAAGACCCCGCCCAGGCGGTCGGACCGCTCGTATACGACGGGCCAGTGGCCACGCAGCGCAAGCACGCGCGCGGCCTCCATGCCACCGATGCCGCCTCCCACGACGGCAACGCGCCTAGGCGTAGTCGTGGGGCGAATGTGGTGCTTCCCGTGCTGCATGGTCTCGGGGTTCACGGCGCAGCGCGAGAGGTGCAGCGAATCCCCAAGCGTCTGGGTGTTGGCATGGCCATTGTAGTGACACATGTTGAAGCAGCCGTTGTGGCAGCAGATGCAGGGACGTATGTCCTTCTCTCGCCCCTCGACAAGCTTGGTCACCCACTCGCCGTCGGCCAGGAACTGGCGGGCAAAGCCCACGGCATCGATCTTGCCCTCGGCCACGGCTTGCGCACCCACATAGGGGTCCATGCGCCCAGCACAAACAACGGGCGCGCCCACGAAGCCCTTGATGTGCTCGACGTCGTCGAGGTTGCAGTTCTCGGGCATGTAGATGGGCGGGTGAGCCCAGTACCAGGCGTCATAGGTGCCATTGTCGCAGTTGAGCATCGCGTAGCCCTCGTCGGTGAGGTAGCGCGCGGCCCACTCGGACTCCTCCATCGTACGACCGGCCTCGACGTAGTCCTCACCGGGAAGGGCGCCCTCGCGGAAGCCCTTGGTGCGGCTCACCACCGAGTAGCGAAGCGACACGGGGAAGTCCTCGCCCGCGGCGTCGTGGATGGCGTGGACGATGCGTACCGGGAAGCGATAGCGATTCTCGCGAGAACCACCATAGATGTCGTTGCGGTGGTTCACATAGGGGAGCGTAAACTGGTCGAGAAGGTAACCCTCGTGTACGGCATGGACTTCCACGCCGTCAACGCCGGCGTCTTTGAGCAGCTTGGCGCAGGTGGCAAAGGCCTCCACCAGCCGGTCGATCTCGCCGATGGTCATCTCGCGGGAGGACACCTTGTCCGACCAGCGGTTAGGCGAGGGGGACGCCGTGGCGCAAATCCTGTCCAGGTCCAGGAACGGGCGTGAGAGGGCGCGCAGGAGCGGGTTTGTGTAGAGCCCCTCCATGGAGTCCGATACCGTGAAGCTGCGCCCAAAGCCAGCCGTGAGCTGTACGAACATCTTGGCACCCGTGGCGTGGAGCCGCTCCATGAAGGGCTTGAGCTCCTCGTACATGGTGCGGTTCTTGTCGAGCCACTGCCCGCCGATGGGGTTGTAGACCGGCTGGCAGCCAGGGAGGAGAAGGCCGACGTTGTTCTGTGCGCGCTCCATGAGGAAGCGGGCACCATCGCGATCGAAGTGGTTCTTCTCCATCCACCCAAAGACATTGGTTCCACCCATAGACGTCATGACGATGCGATTCTTTATCTCGCATTCGCCGATGCTCCATGGGGTAAACAGCGGCTCGAGCCTTGAATCCATAGCATGCCCTCTCTCTCCTTATGGCGCGTGCCCACCGTGGCGGCGCACGTCACGAACGGCCCAGGTTCCAGAAGTCCTCGCTGCCGAGAAGAGCCCGTAGGCCCTCCTCCGAAGAAACCTCCCAGGTCGGGGCAACCCCCCTGGTGCCCCGCGGTCTTGGCTGTCCGCGCCGGTTGAGCCACGCGCACGGCATTCCTGCCGCACATGCGCCCACAACATCGGTATCGCAGGCGTCTCCCACATAGACGCAGCGCTCGGGCGAGACACCCATGTGACTGCATGCAAAGCGAAAGAGCTCCGGGTCTGGCTTGGCAAAGCCAGCTGCCTGCGAGACAAAGACTGCATCGCGGTCCACCCACCGCCAAATGCCAAGGATGTCCAGCTTCTCGTCCTGCAGGGCGACACGCCCATTCGAGATGACCCCCACGCCCAGGCGCGCCCGTGCGCGACATACGTCCAGACAGGATGCCATGGAAGGGGAGAGCGACATTGCCACGCCGGACTCCTCTGAATAGACGCGCTGCGCCTCCGATGCCATCGCAAAGTCTATCGAGACGCCAAAGTCGGCGAGCGTCCGCTGCATGCGGAGGGCGTACTCCTCGACCGTGGGCACGCGATGGGCCGAGAAGGCCGCGAATATGGGGCCGCTGTGCTTGCGACTGGCCTCGTAGAGGTCATCGTCAGTTGCGCCGGGGATGTCCCCGCAGGTGCGCCGCACTGCATAGGCAAAGGGCTTGGCCTGATCATAGAGGGTGTCATCGATGTCAAAGAAGACTATGTCGACAAGGCCTTCTTCCGCGTGCGCACGCTCTGCCGCCTGCTCCATGGGCTTTCCCCTCCTCGTCAAAGTCGCTACACCAATTCTAGCAGCCGACAGCCTATGCGCGATTGCGGAGCAAATTCCCACTGCGCCTCTAGGTTATCAAAACGTAACGATTGCGATTTCCCGTCATCGCGTGGCTATCATGTTGAAGCACGAGTCGGCTGCAGCCGTGGCACCAATCCAACCAGCAGCCGAGAAGTCCCGATGCACCAGAAAATGGGAGTGATCTACATGGCGCGCGTGTACAACTTCTCCGCCGGCCCCGCCGTACTTCCGGAGGAGGTGCTCTCTCGCGCGGGCTCAGAGATTCTCGACTACCAAGGCACGGGCATGTCCGTCATGGAAATGAGCCACAGGTCCAAGGCCTTCCAGGGCATCCTTGACAAGGCGGAGGCCGACATCCGTACCCTCATGGGCATCCCCGAGAACTATAAGGTGCTCTTCCTGCAGGGCGGTGACTCCCTGCTCTTCGCGACCACCTTCATCAACCTTGCGCCTCACCACAAGGCAGACTTTGTGATCACCGGCAACTGGGCCAAGAAGGCCTACCAGGAGGCCCAGGTCTTGGGTGACGCCAACGTGGTGGCAAGCTCTGCCGACAAGAACTTCACCTACATCCCCGACTGCTCGGACCTGCCCATTCGTGACGATGCGGACTACCTCTACATCTGCCAGAACAACACCATCTACGGCACGCAGTACCACGCACTGCCCAACACCAAGGGCCACATGCTCGTCTCCGACCAGAGCTCGATGTTCCTCTCCGAGCCGGTCGATGTGACCAGGTTTGGCTGCATCCATGCCGGCGTACAGAAAAACGTTGGTCCCGCTGGCGTGCAAATCGTCGTCGTGCGCGAGGACCTCATTCCCGATGACCTTCTCGGAGTTCCCACAATGCTTCGCTTCAAGACCCAGGCCGACAAGGGCTCTCTCTACAACACGCCCAACTGCTGGGGCATCTACATGTGCGGCCTCGTGTTCCAGTGGCTGCTCGACAACGGTGGCCTTGCGGCAATGCACGAGAGAAACGCCGAGAAGGCCGAGGTTCTCTACGACTACCTCGACTCCTCCGAGCTCTTCCACCCCACGGTGACCGATCCCGCCAGCCGTTCGCTCATGAATGTCCCCTTCGTGACCGGCGACAAGGACCTCGACACCGAGTTTGTGGCAAGGGCGGCCGACGCAGGCCTTGTGAACCTCAAGGGACACCGCACCGTAGGCGGCATGCGCGCCTCCATCTACAACGCCATGCCCAAGGCCGGCGTCGAGACGCTGGTTGAGTTCATGGATAGCTTCGAGCGCTCCCACAAGGCATAGCCATACCCCGGCATCATGCTCGTCACGTCACGAAACGGAGCCGCTTCCATGTACAAGGTGCACTGCATGAACAACATCGCCAAGGCGGGCACCGACCGCCTTGGTGCCAACTATGAGCTCACTGACACCCTAGAGGCCGCAGACGCCATCATGGTGAGAAGCGCAAGCCTCCACGAGACTCAGTTCCCGAAGGGCCTGATCGCCATCGCGCGCGCCGGAGCCGGCGTGAACAACATCCCGTGCGACCGCTGCGCAGACGAGGGCATTGTGGTCTTCAATACGCCTGGTGCCAACGCCAACGCGGTGAAGGAGCTTGTCTTTGCTGGCCTGCTGCTGGCCAGTCGCGACATTGTCGGCGGCATCGAGTGGGTGCGTGCCAACACCGATGACCCCGATCTCGCAAAGCACGCCGAGAAGGCAAAGAAGCAGTTTGCCGGCCATGAGCTTGCCGGAAAGCGCCTCGGCGTCATCGGCCTCGGAGCCATTGGTGCCGCCGTGGCCAACACCGCCACGCGCTTTGGCATGCAGGCCGTAGGTTATGACCCGTACCTCTCGGTCTCTGCGGCGTGGAACCTCGACCGTCGCATCGAGCACGCCAGTGACCTCTCCCGCCTTGTCGCCGACTGCGACTACATCACCATTCATGTGCCTGCCATGGACTCGACCAAGAACATGGTGAGCGCAGAGCTCATCTCCCAGATGAAGCCAGGTGCCGTGGTGCTCAACTTTGCCCGCAACACCATCGTAGACGAGCGTGCCATGGCGGCCGCCCTCGCAGAGGGCCACATCGCGCACTACGTGACGGACTTCCCCAATCCTGTCTCGGCCGACATGAGGAACGCCATCGTTCTGCCGCACCTTGGTGCCTCCACCACCGAGGCAGAGGAGAACTGTGCCGTGATGGCAGCCGAGGAGCTGCGCGACTTCATCGAGAACGGCAACGTTTCCCACTCGGTGAACTTTGGCTCTGTCGACCTCGGTCCCATCGCGTCTGGCGGGCGTCTCTCCCTCATCCACCAGAACGTACAGGGTATGATCGGCAAGTTCTCCCAGTACCTTGCTGACTCGGGCATCAACATCGAGAACATGGCCAACAAGAGTCGCGGCTCCATGGCCTACACCCTCATCGATATTGCAGGCGAGGTTCCCGCGGATGTGATCGACCACCTTGCGCAGGCCGAAGGCGTACGCCGTGTCCGTGTCATCCGTGCCCAGTGAGTGGCAGGACCATCTGTGCCCTCTCGAAAGGCTCGCCCCGCCCGGACGCGTCCGGGCGGGGCGGTTTTCGTGAGCAGCGGGTGGCGATTGGGCACCACCGGTCTCTGGGCACCGCAGCAGCAGGCTATTCCATGAGTTCCTGGTACTCCGCTGCCACGGCGTCAAACTCAGTGTCATCGTCAATGGGAACGATGTCGTTGGTGCCATCATCGTGCTCAACGTACCCGTAGAGATAGAGCGACTCCTGGTTGCCCTCAGGTGCGAGCGCAATGTACTCTCTGCCGTCGTATGGGAAGATTCCCAACACATCGCACTTCTCGGAGGTTCCGTCGTCATACTCAAGCGTAATCGACTCCGGGTCATCGTCGGCCCAGCCGCCTTGGTCCCCGAGGCCAAAGTCGTCTTCTTCCAGCTCGTCAAAGTCGAGCTCGGCGTCCTCGAAGTACTCCTCGTCTTCCGCCATGGCTTCTCCTTCATCCGGGGCCGGGTACCCGTGCACCCATTGACTAGTCTATCTGCACAATCATTTCCTGAACGTGAAAGGCAAGCCTTCTCGGTGAACAGACCTAATTACGCCGTCTACCATAGGAAAGACAACCGAGCCCAACCGTAGACGGTAGGGAGGAGACCATGAGCGGTATCAATGTATACGCACATTACAAATGTGAGGGGGACTACCCTGACCTCGACTACGCCGGTGCGGCTAAGCGGCTTGCGCAAGCCGTCTCATGCAGGACCATAGATCGTGGCGAGAATACCGAGCAGGCGCCCTTCGATGATTTGCATGCCTTGGTCCGCTCTTCCTATCCCCACATCATGGCCTCCTCGACTTTCGAGGAGGTGGGAAGGAACCTTCTCATCACCTGCCCGGGAAGCGATCCCGTGCTTCCCTGCGTGTTGCTCCTTGCCCACCAGGATGTGGTGCCCGTGGTGCCGGGTACCGAGGAAGAGTGGCTCCATGGCGCATTCTCTGGCGACATGGACGAGGCCCATATCTGGGGCAGGGGCACGCTTGACATCAAAGACATGCTCATGGGGGAGCTCGAGGCGCTCGAGTACCTTCTCGCACGAGGCGAGAAGCCACGTCGCTGCGTCGTGTTTGCGTTCGGCGCAGACGAGGAGACCGCAAGCGCCGGGGCCACGAGGCTCTCGGCCCTCCTTGCAGAGCGCGGCATGCACGCCGCATGGCTGCTTGACGAGGGCACCACGACGATGGTCGACGGTGCCATCTGGGGTGCACCCGGACGCGTCCTCACGGACATCTGCATCTCTCAGAAGGGCTACCTCGACCTGCGTCTTGAGGCCAAGGGAGGGGGTGGCCACTCCTCAAACCCCTTTGGGGGGACCTCGCTCGAACGCCTCTGCAATGGCATCTCGCGCCTGTCGAAGGCGTGCCCTGCACCAGAGCTCACACCCATCGTGCGCGACACCTTCCGCACCCTTGCGCCACGCATTGCCGAAGAGCCCCTCCGCACCCTTGTCAAAGACGTAGACGCCAACGCCGAGAAGATCGCCTGCCTCGCTGCAGGGCGACGGGAGCTCTATCCATTTGTAGCCACCACGATGGCCGTCGACATGCTCGAAGGAGGCTCGGCCACCCCCAACGTGATGCCGGGTGACGTAAGCGCGACTGTCAACTTTCGCCTGCTGCCAGGAACCACGGCAGGCGACGTGCTGGCTTGGGCGGAGCATGCGCTTCTCGGCACAGGCATCACCGTGCACGTCGCCCACGCCACGCCCGCGGGGAGGGTGGATTCGACGGAGGGGGCTGGCTACGCCGAGGTTGCCGAGGCCCTAGAGCACTTCTATGGTGGCGTCGAGGTGGTGCCCTCGTTTGTCTGCGGCGGCACCGACGCCATACGCTACGAGCGCATCTGCGACTCCATACTGCGTGTCATCCCCTTTAGGCCAACTCCGGAGGAGGAGGCGACCGGCGTCCACGGAGTAAACGAGCGCATTTCTCGCCAAACATATGCACAGGGAATCCGTGTGCTGGTACGCCTTCTCGAGAGGACCATCCTCTAGGGAGGGGAGCCGCCCAGTGCGCATCAGGCCTTGGTCAGGTTTTGGGGTCGGTGTCGAGGGGGCGGCATCCGGCCAAAGTTGGGGTAGTATGGGGCTTCGGGCATTCGCAATAGGGTGGATAGCCGGGTCGGACGAGCGCCAGAAGGACAGGACTGTGTCAAGAAAACTTGAGAACCTGGGTTCCCAGATCAGGACCGTGACCGACTCGGACGCGGAGGCCGCGCAGCGCAAGGGTACCACGACCGCACCGGTAGGAACTCCGGACAACCCCTCTTTCGAGGTGCTCACCGTTGCCAACCTCATTACGGCATGCCGCCTCGCGCTCACGATTGCCTTCCTCGTGCTCTTTGTGCAGGGCACCAACCGCGTGCTCGCGCTCTGCTTCTATGCCATCGCCGCAGTGACAGACTTCCTTGACGGCCAGGTTGCCCGACGCACCCAAACCGTCAGCTGGCTGGGCAAGGTCATGGACCCCATCATGGACCGCGTCCTGCTCTTCACAGGCGTGCTGGCCATTGTTCTCACCGGCGAGCTCCCCATCTGGGTGGCGGTGCTCGTGATTGGCCGTGACTGCTACCTTGCCGTGGGAGCATTCATTCTTCAGAGATACCGCCGGCGACCTGTGGACGTGGTCTACATCGGCAAGGTCGCAACGGCATTTCTCATGCTTGGCTTCTGCGACCTGCTCCTGGGAGCTCCCGTCGTACGTGGCCTTGGCCTCTGCGATGTCTCATGGCTCCCTGGCCTCAACGCCGAGCCTGCCACCTTGGGCATCTTCTTCGTCTACGCGGGGCTCGTCTGCTCGGTGGCCACCGCCGTCATCTACACCTGCGAAGGCGTGCAAATTCGCCGAGAGGCACTTGGGGAGCGAAGGGGGGACCGGTGATGCCTGTCCGCAAGAACCACCTTGGTGCAGCGCTTATCGCCTGCGTGCTTCTCCTCCTGCTTCCCCATGTAGCCCTCGCCGCAGACTCGCTCGGGGAGCCCACCCTAAGCGAGGCCCAATGCGCGATTGTCGAGGACTCCGCAGGCAACGTCCTCTACTCGAAAAACGCTGACACCCAGATGCCCATGGCGTCGATAACCAAGGTAATGACCGCGATGGTGGCCCTCGACGCTGGGATGGACCTCGACACCCCCTGTCGGATCTATGCGACTGATTTGGGAGCAGACTCGCAGACGGCTGGCTTCACTGAGAGCGACACACCCACCTTGCGCGAGCTTCTCCGCGTGATGCTCGTCTACTCTGCCAACGACGCCGCAGTGAACGTCGCAATGAACGTCGCAGGCTCCGAGGAGGCCTTCGTTGAGCTCATGAACGAGAAGGCCCAAGAGCTGGGGATGACGAGCACCCATTTTGAGAACCCCCACGGCCTTGATGAGAGCGGACACTACTCCACCGTCTCTGACCTTGCCCTCATGGGCAGGGTGGCACTCTCCGAGTACCCGTTCGTCGCCGCCACGGTGCACACGCGCTCCGTCACCGTAAGCATTGGCGGCACACAGAAGACGTTCTACTCGACTGACGAGCTCTTGGGAACCTACAAGGGAATTCGTGGCATCAAAACCGGCTATGTCGAGGGAAGCGCCGCCTTCCTGGGCGCATGCCAGCGAGATGGCGTGGAACTCTTCACCTGCGTTTTGGGCGCGCAGACAAGCTTGGGCCGCTTCACCGACACCGTGTCGCTTCTCGACTGGGCATACGAGAACTATGAGATGCGCTCCGTGGCAAAGAGGTCATGGGTTGTGGGTGTGCGACCGTATGCATACAACTTTGCCGTGTCCTGCGTCGTTACTCCCACAGATGACGAGGGCGCGGTCGTCTGGCCCGATGGCGGGGACCTCTCCTATAGCACGACGATGCTCCGGAGAGATCTGCTTGTCGACGATGGCCAGCCGGTTGGCTCGTCCGTATGGACGCAGGGCGGAAGGCTGGCAGGGAGCGTCCATTACACGGCTCACGCCACGCTAGACGACATTCCCCGTGTTAACGTGTTCACGCTGCCCCTCTATGGGTATGCCGCATAGCAGAGATCACTCGGGGCCTGGTCCCGCCAGCTTCAAAAAGGGAGTTCTCATGGCAGACGAGCAGGAAGAGGGGAGAGGGCCTTCTCCCAAGACGGTGAGAGGCACACTCTACCAGGAGCATCTTCTCTTGGGTGCAGGCTTTGGGCGCGCGGAGGACACGGGCCTTGCCTATCCCGTCTCGTACCCTGGTGAGCAGCCGCTCCCGAAGGCGCTCGGGGGTGCCGCTGTTGCAGACCTCACCGGCGCAACCTACCGCTTCATCTCTGGCATGCACCCCCAGGAGCTCTGCGAGGCGGCCTTCTGCGCACGCAAGCTCAGCGTAGGGCAATGCGCCTTCGAGCCTGCGCTTACCGGTGACGGAACCATAACCTCGGTGCCACTTGTGGCCCGTACCGGCAGGCACGAATACGTGCTTCTCGACCCAACGCACAGGGGTCCGGTCGTTGCCGGGTGGCTTACGTTTCTCTCGCAGATAAGCAGCAACGGCAACGCGCCCTATGAGGGCACGACGCTCGGAGAGGCAAGCGGCATGCTCGTACCGCTTCTCGTCATGGGCGAGCGGGCAAACGAGCTTCTCTCAGACTACCTGCCTAATGCCGCTCGCTCGCTGCCCGCGCGCGGTTCGGTGGGGAGCGTCTCGCTCGATGGGCACATCCCGGCACTTGCGATGGGGCTTCCGCTTGATGGTGCCGGTGTCACCTCCTATGTGCTTCTCGTTCACCAGGGCGCCGTCCGTGTTGTGTGGCGCAGCCTTCTCTCGTTCGAGTGGGTTATGCCCGTGGGGCGTAACGCCGTGCTGGAAGCATGGTCGAGGCACCCCTGGACAAGGCCGCTTGAGTCGAGCGACGTTGTCGAGATCGGCGAGCAGAACCTGCGCAACTGGGGACTCCTTCGCCCGGGGAACGACTTTGTTGGCGCACGCGGCATTCGCGAAGAGTGGGGGAGAATATGAAATACGCAATCAACGCCGCCCAGGCACCGGATGTCTATGGCTCCTGCTCCCAAGGTACGACTGCGGGGCGCTTTGTGTATACCTCGGGACAGCTTCCCGTGGCACCAGACGGCCAGACGGTCGTGGGGCAAAGCGTGGCCACCCAGACGTCACGCGTCATCGACATCATCGAGGCCATCCTCGCGGAGGTGGGCTGCTCGCTTTCCGATGTGGCCCAGACCACTGTCTACCTGACACGCATGGAAGACTTCGACGCCATGGACAGGGTCTTTGCCGAGCGCTTCACACAGCCTGCGCCTTCACGCTCCGTCGTTGCGGTATCCGCGCTTCCTTTGGGAGCACTTGTCGAGATGGACTGCGTGGCCTGCAGGTAAGCGGTATCATGGAATCGTAAAGCTCATTCGAGGGGAGATTTGATGCAGCCCACCAACAACCACGCCACCGATATGGGGGCAACGGAGATCTTTCGCATGCCCTCCGCAGACGCAACCGTCCCCGACCTCATGGCCGAGCAGAAGCCTGCGCATCCCACGCTGACCATCGTCAAGGGCCCCCAGATTGGCGAGACGTTCGAGCTTGACACGCCCATCATCACCTTGGGCCGCGACCCGCGCAACAGTGTCTTTCTTAACGACATGACCGTCTCGCGCCATCATGCAAAGATGGATCTTTCGGCATGCCCGCAGGGGAGGGCCACGGTCGAGGACCTTGGTTCTCTCAACGGGACGTGGGTCGACGGTGCCATCGTGAGCAAGGCGTCGCTCAAGGATGGCTCTACCATCCAGATTGGCACGTTCCGCATGGTATTCCATACCAACGCTCGTCCGCGCAGGATCGACGCCGAGGGCTAGGCCATGCCTGACGCCGGATACCTCACAATCGGCAAGGTCGTAAAGCGGCTCCAGAGCCTCTATCCCGACCTCACCATATCGAAGGTCCGCTACCTCGAGGACGAGGGGCTTCTCAACCCATCCCGCACGCCGGGTGGGTATCGCCTTTATTCGCAGCGTGACATAAAGCGGCTCGAGACCATCCTCTACCTGCAGAAGAACAGGTTTCTCCCGCTCTCCGTCATAAGGGACGAGCTTGAGCGGGAGGACGCAGGGGAGCCTCATGCTGCTGATTCCGCGGTCGAAGCGTCACTCATGGGTCCGGTGAATGGCGAGGCCGTTGAGAGGCTCCACCCCATCGATCGAATGCCTGAGGTCGCGGGCGTCTCGGTAAGCTTTGTGCGCCAGCTCTCCGAGGCAGGCGTCATCACGCTTAAGCGCTCTCCCCATGGGCGCGACCTTGTGGACGGGCATGACATCGGGCTCATCCGCACCTGTGATGAGCTTCGCCACTATGGGATCGGACCCAAAAACCTGCGCCAGTACGTGAACTCGGCCAACCGCGAGTCTGCCATGTTCGAACAGGCGCTTGTTGTCTATGCAAAGAGGGGCGGCGGCGTCGAGGTCGAGGTTACAGACGAGGCTCGGGAGCGCTTTGAGCAGGCCTTCTCACGTATGCTCGGACTTACCGACGCCGTGCGAAACGAGCTCATCCGCCGTCTTGTGCACCAGTCGTTCAAGGGCATGGAAGGCTCATAAGGCGCCCCTGCAATAGCAGGGTTTATCGCAGCACGCATACCAGCAATAGGGAAAGGAACCGCACGTGTCTGATTTCGACTACGAGAGCCGCATCATGAGCATCCCCGACTATCCGGAGAAGGGGGTCACCTTCAAGGACATCACCCCGCTCTTCGCCGATCCCGACGGCCTCGTGCATCTCGTTGACGATATCGCCGACCATTTCCTTGGCCGCGGCATCACGAAGGTCGTTGGCGCTGAGGCCCGTGGCTTCCTCGTGGGCGCACCGGTTGCCTACAAGCTTGGTGCGGGCTTCGTTCCTGCCCGCAAGCCCGGCAAGCTCCCCCGTGAGGTCTACTCCCAGTCCTACTCGCTCGAATACGGTACCGACGAGCTGCAGATTCACAAGGATGCCCTCACTGCGGATGATGTGGTGCTCATCGTGGACGACCTAGTGGCTACGGGTGGCACGGCCGCTGCCGCGGCAAAGCTCGTCGAGCAGTCCGGCGCTCGCATCGGGGGCTTCTCCTTCATCCTCGAGCTCACATTCCTGAATCCGCGCGACGTTATCGCCAGGGACTATCCCAACGAGGAGGTCTACACGCTCATCCCCGTCAAGTAGGGAATTGGTACATTCTACCAGCGATTTTTCGGCCGTCCCCGCAACGGGGCGGTCGGCTTGCTATGCGAGGCACCTGAAAGCGCCCCAGAGCCTTCTGCCCATCGTATGGAAAGACATGCCGTTCGCCGGAGTCTGGCGTAGAATGTTTTCCAAGCGTCGAAAGGACTTATGCAATGACCCATGCAAGAAGAATCGTCACAGCGGGACTGGTTCTTGCCCTTGCCATGCCATGCACGCTCTCGGTTGTACCCACCGTTGCCATGGCAAGCCCTCAGGATGACCTCTCCGCTGCACAGGCCAAGCTTGACTCCCTTGGCTCCACGCTTTCCTCTCTCCAGGACCAGCTCTCCACTGCCACCTCCGAGCTCGAGCAGACCGGCTACAGCATCGCCGAGACCGAGCAGCAGATCTCTGACACGCAGACCCAGCTAGACGAGAAGCGCCAGGAACTGGGTGGCCGCATGAAGAGCTCGTACAAGTCGGGTTCCTCAAGCGCGCTCGACCTGATCCTTTCCTCTGCTTCGTTTGAGGAGCTTTCCTCCAACATCTATTACCTCGACAAGGTTTCCGAGTCCGATGCCGAGGCAATCGCAGAGGTCCAGTCGCTCTCCGATCAGCTCGAGCAGCAGAAGAGCGACCTCGAGCAGCAGCAGTCGGATCAGCAGGCGCAGGTGGACAGTCTCCAGTCCCAAACCTCTGACTACCAGAATCAGGTCGCCGAGGCCCAGCAGTACTACGACTCGCTCAACGAGGAGGTCCAGGCTCAGCTTGCTGCAGAGGCAGCCGCGGCTGCAGAGGCGCAGCAGGCAAGCTCGGTGACTACGGTGGTCCAGGCCATCCAGACCCAAGAGACTATCAACTCGAACAGCGGCGGCGGCACCACCGAGAACAACACCTCAGGCAACACCAACAGTGGTGGCACCTCGTCCAACACGAACAGCAACAGCAACTCGAACTCAAACAGCCACTCGAACTCGAACAGCCACTCGAATTCCAATTCGAACTCCAACAGCGGCTCAAGCAGCCCTAACGTACCCTCGGGTGGCGGCGTCTCGGCCGCACTCGCGCTTGTTGGGCACCCCTATGTGTATGGTGCCTCCGGCCCCGATGCATTCGACTGCTCGGGTCTAGTCTGCTACGTCTATGGGAGCGCCCGTGGGCGCACTACCTATGACATGATTGGCTCCATCAAAGCGAGCGGCGGATGGAAGACGAGCATCGACGAGCTCTCCTATGGCGACCTTGTCTTCGAGTACGGCGGAAGCCACGTGGGCATCTACCTTGGCAACGGCCAGATCGTCCACGCAGCCAACCCCTCTTCCGGCGTCATCGTTGGCGGCATCTACGGCTTCTACGGCGGCGGTTCGTACTAGTCGCTTCTGCTGCATATGCATGGCTTGCTTGCGCCCCCGAACCAACGGGGGCGTTTTTCTTGTCTGTATCAGACCCTAACCGCCGGCCATGCAAAGGAGTAGGCTGGTTGTTGCTGATCTGAGTGGACGGGATGATGGCGGTGGTTGGTGCATGACAGAGCGTGCGGCTCGTAGGCTTACGGTGGGGCGTCGCCTCTCTCGCCGGTTCCAGGTGAACCTGGTGGGGGAGGGCGCGCTTGCCGGGCTTCTGGGCGGAGGCGTCGTGACGCTCTACCGTCTTGCACTGTCCCTTGCCGAGAAGGGCCTACGCTCCATTACGGGAGCGTTTGCGGGCCACGCGATCCTTGTGGCCGCCTGGTTTGCCATCCTCGCTGTCATCCTCGTGGTTGTGTCAAAGCTCTTGCTGTGGGAGCCCTACACCCAAGGCAGCGGCATCCCTCAGACAGACGCTGAGGTCATCGGCCGCATTGACATGCCTTGGCACCGCGTTGTCGCCGCAAAGTTTGCCGAGGGCACGCTCTGCGCCTTCGCAGGCCTCTCGCTTGGACGAGAGGGGCCTTCGGTGCAGCTTGGGGGCATGTCCGGCAAGGCGGTTGCCAAGGCGCTCAAGCGCGGCAGGGGAGAGGAACGCCTCCTCGTTACCTGTGGCGCCGCCGCGGGCATGTCTGCCGCATTCCACGCGCCGCTCACGGGGGTCCTCTTTGCCGTCGAGGAGATCCACAAGGAGTTCAATGCGCCGCTGGTCATCTCGGTCATGACGGCATCGGTTGTCTCAGACTTTCTCGTCTCGCAGGTGATTGGCGTGCGGCCGGTGCTGAGCCTCTCGTTTGCCGCCGACCTGCCACACGTCGACTATCTCCTCGTCGTTCTCATGGGTCTTGCCTGTGGCGTGCTTGGGGCCTTGCATAACAAGGGTATGTTCTTTGCCCAACAGTGCTACGCAAGGATCGAAGGGCACCTCCCGTATGCCCGCCTCGCCATACCGTTTGCGCTCTCTGGCGTTGTGGCGTTTACAGTTCCGCAGCTCATGTGCGGGGGCGATGCCATCGTCGAGACCATCCAGAAGACGGGCGGTCTGGCATGGTGGGCGATCATGGGGCTGCTGCTGGCAAAGTACCTGTTCACGACCATCTGCTTTGCCTCGGGAGCTCCTGGCGGCACATTGTTCCCGCTTGTCGCCATGGGATCTCTCGTCGGGGGATTGTTTGGCGTCATAGCGATAAACGCCCTTGGGCTGCCCCAGGCCTACGTGGTGAACTTCGTGGCCCTCGGCGTGGCCGGATGCTTCTCGGGCGTTGTAAGGGCCCCCGTGACTGCCGTCGTGCTGGTCTTCGAGCTCACGGGGTCACTGGACTCACTGCTTTCCGTCTCGATTGTTGCCATACTCGCGTACGTGACGGCAAACCTGTTGCGCGTTGACCCGTTCTACGAACACCTGCTAGCAGCTCTTTTGGGAGTAACGCCCGATGACCCCATGGTGAACGGTGGGGCTGGCGAGAAGATCGTCCACACCTACAAGGTGGGCACCGGAGCGAGAATCGAGGGCATGCTCATCAAGGACATTCCGTGGCCCGATGGCGTACGCGTCGTGACGGTCGAGCGTGCCGGCCAGGAGATTGTGCCTACGGGTAGCATACAGATCATGGCCTTGGACGAGCTGCTCGTCATCATGAGCACCGATACGGAAAGCGACGCGGCCCTCAAGCTCCAACAGATGACACGTGCGGGAGTAAACACAAACTGGTCGCCCTCGAACGAACGCTAGCCAGCAGAGAGGCACGGTGGCGCAGTAGGGGTGTAGGTGGCATGGGCACCGAGGGTGCAAGCCATGTGCCCACTCCTACTCTAGCTTCTCTCTACTTTACATAAGATATATTATCACGGATTATTTCGAAAGAAAGGAAACGCGCCCCTGGAGGACCTACACGGGCCTTTTCAGGGGCGCACCGAGCAGAAGGCCTCTTCGCGCGCGCACTCGATGTGCGTCGCTAGCCTTCGACGGGCCTACCGAGATATGCGGCAGCACTGTTTGCCGCAATGGCACCGTCTGCTGCAGCCGTCACAATCTGGCGAAGCGGCGTCTTGCGCACGTCTCCGGCAGCGAACAGCCCCGGTGTCCTTGTCGCCATGCGCTCATCGGTAATCACGTAGCCAGCAGGGTCAACCTCGACAAGATCCCTGACAAGCTCGCTAGCCGGAACGCGACCAACAAAGACGAAGACGCCAAAGGAGCCCTCATCGTACGTCTCCGTCGTGGTCTCGCCTGTCTCGTTGTTCCTAAACGTAATGCTGTTTGGCAGCTCGTCTCCCCCAAGCGAGACAATGCTCGTAAGGTACCTTACGGTTATCTTCTCGTTATTCTCGAGCTCTTGGGCAACGGCTGCCTGGGCGCGAAGGTGATCTTTGCGAACGATAAGGATTACCTCGTTTGCAAAGCGCGTGAGGAACAGCGCCTCTTCGGCAGCGGAGTTACCGCCACCTACAACGTAGACGCGCTTGCCACGGTAGAACATACCGTCGCAGGTAGCGCAATACGAGACACCGTGCGACGCGAACCTCTCCTCGCCATCAAAGCCTGCGCGACGTGGCGTGGCGCCACCCGCAAGGATGACAGACCTGGCAACAAGCTCACCATCAGGCGTGTCGAGGGTGAAAAGGCCGCTCTTCTCGTCATGCGAGACGCCCGTCACCTGCTCCATGCGAACCTCGGCGCCAAGGTCGGCTGCCTGAGAGCGCATGGCTTCAGAGAGTGTGTAGCCATCCGCATGAGGAAGGCCCGGATAGTTGTCAATCTCGCTTGTGAGGATGGTCTGTCCGCCGAATGCCTCCTGCTCGAGCGTGACCGCATCAAGAAGCGAGCGCTGGGCGTAGATGGCGGCCGCGAGGCCGGCCGGGCCACCGCCGACTATGACAAGGTCTTTTACCTGCTCGTTATTGCTGCCCATACGAATCCAATCCGACCGTGGTGGGGTGGGTTCCACTCCCCCGGCCTTTCCCGTGGCGTTTGCTGTCTCTGCTATACCCAACCGCTTAGGTAACATATACCGTTGCCACTGGCAGACACGAATCCCCACGAAGCCCGAGGGCTTCGTGGGGATTGGGGATAAATCTGGGGCTTGAGGCTCCGCAGGGCTGAAGGGCCCTACCCGTTGCGCAGCCGTGACTTTGAGGATTCGGCAGGGGTGGCGCCTGCGGCATTCACGGTGGCGGGCATGGGAAGCACGAGGTTCATGAGGATACCCACGAGGGTCGAGGTGGCCATGCCCGGAAGCGCGTACTGGCCAATGGGGATAGAGATGCCGGAGGTCTCCATGCCAACGCCGAGAATAATAACCACCGACGCAATCATGAGGTTCCTGTTGACCCCAAAGTCGACCTTGTTGGTCACAAACATCCTGAGGCCATTCGACGCAATGAGGCCAAAGAGCAGCAGGCTCACACCGCCCATGACAGGTGACGGAATGGAGCGGATAAGGGCAGAGAGCTTGGGGCAGAAGCCACCGACCAGGAGGGCGAATCCCGCCGCATACCAGAAGACCTGCGTGGAATAGACGCGCGTCACGCTCATGACGCCGATGTTCTCGGCATAGGTGGTGGTTGGGGGACCTCCCAGAAGGCCCGATATGACCGTTGAGATGCCATCGCCGGCAAGCGAGCGCGGCAACATGGGTCGATAGTCCTTGCCCACGATCTCGCCCACAGCCAGGAGGTGTCCAATGTGCTCGATGACCACGACAAGGGCGACCGGCCCGACAAGGGCGATGGCACCCCAGTCCCACACGGGATGCTGGAATTCTGGAAGGCCTATCCAAGCGGCATCGGTGACGGCCCGAAAGTCGACAAGGCCGCAGGCAAGGGAGACGACATAGCCGAGGATGATGGCGAGAAGCACGGGGACCGTGCCTATCAGCCCGCCCATGCTCGAGAAGATAACCGCAGCAAAGAGCGTGATTGCAGCGATAATGGCCCCAAGCCCATAGAAGGCGGTCGTGCCATCGGCCGCGGTTGTCTGAAAGGCCATGCCCGCTGCCGTAGCCGAGAGACCTACGCCGATAACGACCATGACCGAAGCGACAAGGACGGGCGGAAGCAGCCTGTCGAGCCAGCCCGTCCCAGCAAGCTTGATAATGCCTGCCACAACGAGAAACACGAGTCCGGCAACCACAACGCCGGAGAGGGCTGCATTGAGGCCGCGTGTGGCGCCAATAATGACGATGGGGCTGATGAAGGCAAAGGAGCTGCCGAGGTAGCTAGGGATCTTGTTTCTCGTAACCAAGAGATAGCAGATGGTTCCGATGCCCGAGCACATGATGGCCACGTTTGGATCGAGACCTGTGAGGACCGGCACCAGAACGGTCGAGCCAAACATGCTCATCATGTGCTGGATGCCCAGAGGAATTGCACGAGAGACCGACACGCGGTCATCAACGCCAATTACCTCTCGCTCGTGCTGTTGCATGCGATACACCACACTCCTTGCGTAGTTGGTCGGGACTTGCCGATAGTCACAGATGCCATTCTGTGCTGCAACACGACGGGTCCCCTGAAAACGGGGACCCGAAGGAAAGCCTCCGAGTCCCCGTTGCATCACTTCAATTTCCTCATCCGCGCAAACCCCTAGGAGAGCAGGAAGAAGACGAGGAAGGCGGCCGCAGACACCCACATGAGCGGCTTGACCTTCTTGGCACGTCCGGTGACCAGGGCGACGATGACATAGGCAATGAAACCCATGCCAATGCCGTTGGAAATCGAATACGTGAAGGGGATGCCGGCAATGACCAGGAATGCTGGGAAGCCCTCGAGAAGGTCGGTCCAATCGATGTCAACCACATCGGTCATCATGAGGAAGCCAACGATGACAAGGGCACCGCAGGTGGCAGCACTGCTTACGATGGAGATGACAGGCGCGAAGAACGCAGCGACGATAAATAGGAGGCCCGTGAAGACCGAAGTAAGGCCCGTGCGCCCGCCATCGGCGGCACCGGAGGCAGATTCGACGAACGTCGTGATCGAGGAGGCGCCAATGAGGCCGCCGACCGCCGCCGCCGCAGAGTCGGCAATCAGAATCTCGCGGATATTCTCAACGGTTCCGTCCTCGTTGAGGAACTCGCCCTGCTTGGCAACGGCCATTGCCGTTCCCATGGTATCGAAGAAGTCAGACATCATGAGGGAGAACGCGAAGACGAGGAGGATGGGCGTGGTGAGCACCTTGACCACAGCAACGGTACCGGTAGCGTCCGTCATGAACGGCGCGCCAAAAGACGAGAAGTCGAGGGTGGAGACGATACCAGCGGGCATCTGGGTCACACCCAGGGGAATGCCGCAAAGCACCGCGATGATGATGCCGATGAGGATTGAACCCTTCACGTTCATCGAATAGAGGGCGACCGTAGCAGCGATCGAAATGAGGCCGACGATAAACATTGGGCTCGTAACGTCACCAAAGGCGACCATGGTGGACTCGTTGGCTACGATGATGCCGCCATCGGCAAGGCCAATCATCGCAATGAAGAGGCCAAGGCCGACGGAGATGGCATGGCGGAGCGAAACTGGGATGGCATCCATGATGGCCTCACGGAGCCCACAGAGAACGAGCAGGAGGATTGCGCAGCCTTCGACGAAAATGACCGCCATTGACGCCTGCCAGTCGGCTCCGTTGATGGCTGCCAGGGTGAAGGCAACCACCGCGTTGATACCCATGCCAGATGCACAGGCAAGGGGCCTATTTGAGAAAAGCCCCATGAAGATGGTCATGATGCCAGCACCGATGCACGTCGAGGTGACGGCAGCGTTCATGGGAACGCCGGCCGCCGCAAGCAGAGAGGGGTTGACGGCGATGATGTACGCCATAGCCAGAAACGTCGTGAGGCCAGCGCGAAGCTCCTGACCGGTGGATGTTCCCCGCTCCCCCATCTTGAAGAACTTCTCCATGTTTCCCATCCTTTCGGTTTCCTGTAAGTTCCGAGCCTATACATACAGCTGCTGCCATGGGACAACAGCAGGACGCGCTGTGGAAAGGAATGCACGAGCCTATGTACCGCTCGAGCCAAAGCCACCGGCACCGCGGTCGGTTTCGTCAAGCTCGCCGACCTCCTCAAGCGTGACCACGGGGACCTGCTGTATAACGAGCTGGGCAATCCTCTCGCCGCGCTCGATATGGATGCTCTTTGATGGGTCGAGGTTGATGGCGCACACCTTGAGCTCGCCACGGTAGTGAGCGTCAATAAGCCCTGGGGTGTTGGCCATGGACAGGCCCTCGCGCAGGGCAAGGCCGCTGCGAGGCTGCACGAAGCCGGCATAGCCCTCTGGAATGGCAATGGCAAGCCCCGTCCCCACGAGCCTCCGCTCAAAGGGGGCTAGGGTCACGTCCTCGTTCGACCTAAGGTCAAGACCAGCATCGCCCTCGTAGGCGTAGCTTGGTAGGTCGACCGATGAATCAAGGCGCTTGATGGGAAGCGTCAGTCTCTTGTCCGTCATTTGTTGAGACTCCTCAACTCCTCGCTAAACTCGTCCACATCCTTGAAGTCCCGATACACAGAGGCAAATCGGATATAGGCAACCTTATCCACATCCACGAGACGCTTGAGAACCATGCTCCCGAGGTCGTGTGACGAAATCTCGTTGACACCCTCATCACGCAACTCTGACTCGATGTCGTCGATGAGGCCGTCGAGCAGCCCAACGGGCACGCTGCGCTTTACCGTGGCAGTCAGGAGACCGCGCATGAGCTTTTGGCGGTCAAAAGTCTCCTTTCGGCCGTCTTTCTTCATCACGAGGAGCGGCATGTCCTCACGACGTTCATAGGTCGTGAAGCGGTAGCCGCATTTGACGCACTCGCGACGACGACGAATGGCATCATTGCTCTCAGATGGCCTGGAGTCGACAACCTTGGACTCCTCACAGCCGCATTTTGGACAGCGCATCAAACCTCCTAATGGACTTCCACTAGGAACTTAACACATAGCGTCCAAATATCCATCACAAAGATGGCTTCGAAACCAAACTGGAAAGGAAGGAAACGCTGGAGAAGCCAAACCCAAACATCCGCTAATGCCCGAACGTCCGATGCTTACGTTAGTTTGAAGCAGGAACAACGACAGATTGCCCCGGCTGCAAGGTCGGGCTTTCGAGGGAGTTCTTCTCGGTAATCCATTGGACAAGCTCTGCCGTACTGTACCCATCGACGGGGTGCCGGAAGGCGAGACCCCACACGGAGTCACCAGCCTCAACAACTACCTCCTCACCAGGGAGAGACGCCAGGGCGGCCTCCTTGCGAGAAGAGACGGCAGCATTGCTCACCAGAAGCGCGGCAACGAGCCCGACCGAAACCAGAAACGTGCAAACTATGGCAGTGAGGACATTCCCGCGGGCCATGTCCCGACGTGACCTGTCTTCATGTTGGCGCTCCACCACAAGGCTTGCCAGTCCCACCCTCAAGAAGCGTAAGCGTTGGATACGAAGGAACAAGGGCGGAGGAGCCCTCGGTACCGTACACGCGGTTGGTGCTTGCCATGATGTAATCCCCTCTCGAGTGCTTGCCGGGAACGTTTATAGCGAACGCACGGGACACAAATTAGAGCCTTGCGTTTAAGGCCGAACATCTGTACTCTAGTATCAACGTACATTTGTTCGTGTCAAGTCAATTTAGAACATTTGTTTGCAATACATCGCAATCCCAGGTATGATTAGCCCAGACGAGAGGAGACGCCATGTCAAAGGGAAAGCTCAGCAAGCGCCAGAGGGCCATCTATGACTTCATCTGCACCTACACAGACGAGCACGGCTATCCCCCCTCGGTGAGGGAGATTGGAGCCGCGGTAGGCCTGGCCTCCCCCTCGACAGTCCACATGCACCTCAAGGTACTCGAGGAGATGGGGCTCATCAGTAGGGACCCCAAGAAGCCCCGTACTATTGAGGTTGTTCCTGACAAGCAGGTGTCGGAGGACGGGAGCACTCAGGCTAAGCTCGCTACGGTACAGGAAGATGTCGGCAAGAACGTTATCTCACTTCCGCTTGTCGGGCGGGTCGCTGCAGGCATGCCCATTCTCGCCGAGCAGAATGTCGAGGAGACCCTCACGCTGCCCACAAGCATCGTGGGAGATTCCAGTTCCTTCATCCTTCGAGTTCGCGGCGAGTCCATGGTCAATGCGGGGATTTTTGATGGCGACTACATCGTTGTGAAAGAGCAGCATGACGCACACGACGGGGAGATAGTCGTTGCGCTTATCGATGACTCTGCAACAGTCAAGACGTTCTATCGCGAGAAGGACCGCATCCGACTCCAGCCCGAGAACGACCACATGAGTCCCATATATGCAGATAATCCTGTCATCCTTGGACGCGTGACGGCTCTTATCCGCTCAGTCTCCTAGCGATGGCTGGGCCGGACTTGAAAAGCCCTGGCGTCGGTGACGGCGTCAGTAGCAAGGCAGACCGTCACAAGCGGATTGGAGTGTTCGATGCGATCCGGGGATTCTCGGTCATATCGATGGTGCTCTTTCACCTCTGCTATGACTTGCGCTTTCTTGCCGGGGCAGACCTCTCTTGGTTTGCCCCTCCCCTACAGGATATCTGGCGCGCCAGCATCTCGTGGACGTTTCTGTTCGTCGCCGGCTGCATGTGCCCCCTATCAAGGAGCAACCTCAGGCGCGGGCTCGCCTACGGTACGGTGGCGCTTGCAGTCTATGTGGTGACGATAATTGCAGCAGTTGATGTGCCTATTTCCTTTGGCATCATCTACTGCATGTCCGTCTGCACGTTGGTGGCGTGGCTGCTGGGAAAACTCCATTGCCTTCCGCAGGGTCCGATTGCGGCAGCGGTCCTGTTTATCCTCTTCGTTCTGCTTCTTGGCTTCTCCTCGGGAACCATTGGGATCGGCCCACTCTCGCTCGCGCTGCCACATGCACTTTATGAGGCGCCTGGGCTTGCGTGGCTGGGCATTCCCGGTCCGGGCTTCTCCTCGGGTGACTATTACCCCCTCGTGCCCTTTGTGTTCATGTACCTTGCCGGAGCGTCAATGGGCGCATGGTTCGAGGAGCGAGGCTACCCCAGGTGGGCATGCCGCGCACACGTTCCCGTATTGAACTTGGCGGGACGTCATGCTCTCCTCGTCTATGTAGTTCATCAGCCTGTGTTGCTGCTGCTCACTGGTGTTGTGTAGGAGTAGGCAGCTCTTCCAACTCGAGAGCGTCATCGGAGACGGTATAAGGCGCGAGGGTGGCGCGCATCCTCTCGGAGGCGCGTATCGTAGCGAGAAGGCCGTTCTCGGTGTAGACCTCCCTGATGACCTGGCAACGCTCGTGCACCATCTTCATGAGGATGCCTTTCTCGAAGGGCACGAGGACGGTGACGGTGGCGTCACCGCGCGATGCCTCGCGCGCGATCCGATAGAGCAAGCCAGAAAGACCCGTACCCTCGCGCGCGGAGATGGTAACGGCGTCAGGATAGCGGGACTGCAGCTCGGCAAGATCCTCGGATGAGAGAAGGTCGCACTTGTTGAGGACGAGGACAGAAGGTATCTGGCTTGCCCCGATCTCGTCCAGAACCGACCGAACTGCGCATAGGTGCCGCTCTGCGCCTGGGTCAGACGCATCGGCCACAAGCAGGACAAGATTGGCAGCCCGGACTTCTGCCAACGTCGACTTAAACGCCTCAACAAGTGTGGTGGGGAGCTTCTGGATGAACCCAACGGTATCGGTGACGGTGATCTTGCGCCCCTCCTCAAGTTCAACCGAGCGCGTCGTGGGGTCGAGCGTGGCAAAGAGCTCGTCGCGCACGTACACGTCAGCGCCCGTGAGGACATTGAGCAAGGTGGACTTGCCGGCATTGGTGTAGCCGGCCAGGGCCACGCGATAGACACCGGAGTCCCACCGCGTCTTCGACTGCACCTCACGCCTTGTCTCAAGCCGTGCAAGCTCGTCGCGAAGCGTCGAGATGCGCTTGCGCACGAGGCGCCGGTCTACCTCGAGCTGGCTTTCGCCCTGTCCAAAACGAGAGCCGATGCCGCCGCGCGTCTGCTCCCCCACAAGGTGACCCCACATGCCACGGAGCCGTGGGAGCACATACTGGAGTTGGGCAAGCTGTACCTGTAGGCGCCCCTCACGTGTGGTTGCATGCACACCAAAGATGTCGAGAATGAGCGCGGTGCGGTCGATGATCTTGACCGGCTCGCCCACAATCTTCTCGAGGTTAGACTGCTGCGAAGGCGTGAGTTCGTCATCAAATATCACGATGTCGGCGTCGAGGTTGCGCACATGGGAGACGAGCTCTTCCGCCTTGCCTTTGCCGATGAAGGTGCGCGACACGGGGGCATCAAGGCGTTGGGTGAGCGTGAAGACCACATCTGCGCCGTCGGTTTCGGCAAGCCGCGCCAGCTCGGCCATGGATTCGTCAAGCGTCCAGTCGGCATTCCTGCCCAAGTCGACACCCACGAGGATGGCCCTCTCGCGCGCTGGCGCAGTCGGTCTGGGCTCAAAGCGCGACACGGCTACTCCCCTCCCGCAGGCTCGACGCCACTGGGAACGTCTTCCCACGCGCATCCCGCACGATCAGCTCGCAGGCTTCTCCAACGCCCAGCTTATCGACATCGATCCATTGTGCACGGCCATCTCTTCTCAGCCACGAGAGCTGACGCTTGGCATAGTGTCGCGTACGGCGCTTGACCTCGTCTCTGGCCTCGTCGAGCGTGCACTCGCCTGCAAGCGCAGCCAAGACTTCCTTGTAGCCAATCGCCTGTCCGGCCGTAGTCGAACGGTCAAGCCCGCATGCAACAAGACCCTGCACCTCTTCGACGAGGCCCTCTCCGAACATCCTGTCTACGCGCTCGTTTATGCGCTGGTAAAGGCGTTCTCGTGGCACGGAGAGGGCCCAGATGCGCGCATCATCATAGTGAGGCTCACGATGCCTGAGGCTGGCGTTTTCTTGAGAGTAGCTCACACCCTCGTCCAGCATCTCAAGCGCACGCACGCAGCGTCGAACGTTATTGGGATGAATGAGGGCGGCGCTCTTGGGATCGCGTTCGCGCAGAAGGTCATGAAGCGCCTGGCCGCCCTGCTCCGCAGCGATACGCTCATATCCTTGACGACGCCGGTCACCCTTGATGCCCTTGGGAAAGTCCATCTCGTCGATGACCGCGTCGAGGTAAAGTCCCGTGCCGCCGCAAAGGACGGGAACCAGGCCGCGCCGCAGCAGCCCATCCACACAGACGCGGGCGTCATCCTGAAATCTCTGAACCGAGTAGTCCTCACCCACGGTGGCCACATCGACCATGAGGAGCGGGACGCGTCTCTCGGCTACTGGCGTCTTTGCCGTACCGATATCCATCCCACGATAGATCTGCATGGCATCTACCGAGACAACGGGTGACCCCAATCGCTCTGCGACAAGCTCCGCGAGCGTGCTCTTGCCCGAGGCGGTAGGCCCTGCGATGCACACGACCCGTCCGCCTGTGGGGCAATCGCTCACAAGAGCTCACCCTCAACGGAGCCGCGCAGATACCAGGTCCGGGCCTCCTCGACGCGCACACGGGCAACCTTTCCCACTGCGTCCTGCGCACTTGTGCCATCGGGCAGCCGGAAGTGGACCGTACGGTTCTTCTCGCTGTGCCCCACCATCACGGTGTCGTCCCGCTTGGACGGCCCCTCGACTAATACGCCGACGAGCCGTCCCAGGTCCTCCTGGTTGGCATCATGGGCCTGCTGGGCGACCTGTTCGGCAAGACGGTCGAAGCGACCCTGAATCACCTCATGCGGAGTGTCATCGACCATCTTTGCTGCCGGCGTGCCCGGGCGAGGTGAATAGATGAAGGTGAAGGCGGATGAGAACCCGGCCTCACGGACAAGCGAGAGCGTGTCGTGGAAGTCCTCCTCGGTCTCGCCAGGGAAACCGACGATGATGTCGGTAGACAGGGCGATGTCGGGGATGGCCGCACGCAGCCTCGACACGAGTGCCAGGTACTCCTCGCGCGTGTAGCTGCGATTCATTGCCTTGAGGACGCGTGTGGAACCAGACTGGACCGCAAGATGGAGGTGCGGCATCACTGCGGGGACCTCTGCCATGGCTGCAATGGTCTCATCGGAGAGGTCCTTTGGGTTGCTCGACGTAAAGCGAATGCGCTCTACGCCCGTCTCGCCCACCGCACGCAGAAGCTCTGCAAAGCGAGGCTCATCGTAGACGTTCCTGCCATAAGAGTTGACATTCTGCCCGAGCAGGCATATCTCCCGTACGCCATCGGCAACGAGCAGCTTGCATTCTGCCACCACGCTCTCGATGGTCCGGCTGCGCTCGCGTCCGCGGACATAGGGAACGATGCAGTAGGTGCAGAAGTTGTTGCAGCCGCTCATGATGGGCACCCACGCGTGATGACGCTCGGCTCGATGGCTTGGGAGGTCGGTTGAGAAGCCCGTTCCCGGCTCACCGGTGTCGACCTCAATGGCTCCAGCCTGGTCACCAAAGGCCTCAGAGAGGAGCCTCGGCAGGCTGGCAAGAGCACTTGTGCCAAAGACCACGTCGACATTGGGGATGTGAGCGCGCAGGCGCTCACCGTCTCGCTGGGCAATGCAGCCGCCAACGGCGACAATGCGCCTGCCAGAAGGCGGCGTAGGGGCTGACACCATCGAAGAGGCCTGTCCGTAAAGGCGCTGGTCAGCGTTCTCTCGGACGCAGCAGGTCATGTATACAACGATGTCTGCGTCATCGGGGCTTTCGACCTCAATGCAGCCACACGAATCGAGAAGGCCGGAGACCCTCTCGGAATCGTGCATGTTCATCTGACAGCCGAAGGTTTTGATGCTGTAGGTCTTGCCGACAAGCACCTGAGTATCGGGTGATGCCATCTACGCAACCACTCCCCCGTCGTCCACTGCGTTCGCCGAAACGCTATGCGGGGTGAGCCTATGGACATAGACGGCAAATCGGATGGCAGTGCGCTTCTCGCCAGCTATGTCGATATCGGAGAAGGTGGGGGCACAGGAGATGTCGACACCCGTGGGAATGAGAAAGCCGCGCGCGATGGCAAGGGCCTTCACGGCCTGGTTGACCGCACCGGCTCCGACACACTGCATGTTGACGGGAACGCCGTCTTTGACCATGCCGGCAATGGCCCCGGCAACCGATGCCGGGGACGACTTGCTCGAGACCTTCAGGAAATCCATGCTGCTAATACTCCAATAGTGCGGTGGTTGTCAGGGTGGTGCGTTTGTCTTTCTTGCTGTAGCCATGCATAGGAACGATTGTAATGTCCCGGATGTGCATTGCAATCGCAGGGTGCAGCAAACCGAGCAACAGATGCCAAATCCCTAGTCCGCGTCCTCAAGGTCGAAGGTTACGACGATGCGACCCTTCCCAACCCTCACCTTTGGATCATGCACGAGCGAGACGTAATAGCGATCCTCGATGAACGAGAAGTCCTTGGCGAGCACGCGCGAGAACTCCTCGGCGTCGGGCTTGGAGAGCTTGAGTCCGCGTCGGTCACGGTAGAGATCGACGGGTTTGGGGCCCGCCGGGGCATCGGACTTACGGAGCATGCGGGAGGCGACGCTTCTCAGGGGGCGGATCTGGCCTGACACCACGCGGTGCGCCGTCCGTTCGCTCATCTCGAGACCCAGGCCCTTGCAGATCGAAAGGAGTTCGCGAGCATCGGCGGCGGCGCGAAGACGCTCGAGCACCGGTAACGCAGAGAGGTCATCCATAAAGAGGAGCTCTGACGAGTCTACCGAGGGCGGGATGCGGGCGCGTGCGGTTGCGGCGATCTCTGCGGGAGAGCCAACGTAGACCTCGCAGGCCCCATACTCCTCGAGCGCAAACTCGCAGCAGGTGCGAACGATGTTGTGCGGCCCTCGCGTACACGTACGCCTGCCGTCCTCGTCCTCCCCCAAGACAGGCCAGGTAGACTGGTCTGTTCTCTCGGCAAGCCTTGTAGCATTTGTCACCACCGAGATGGACGTCCCTTTGCCAGGGGCAGAGGAGGCGACACGCGCCGACTCGGCATTCTCGCGCACGGAGTATAGGGCCATGCCTCGCCCATGGACACCCCAGCGGTCAACGTGGATGCTTTCGAGCTTGGAGGTCACGCGCGCCTCGAAGATGCGCTCCTGCATGTCCTGCGGGATGCCCGACCCATCGTCAAGGATGGTGGTGGTGCGAAGGTCACCCTCATGCGAGGTGGCAAGGTAGATGCGCTTTGCGCCGGCATCGCGCGAGTTGCGAAGAAGCTCGATGACCATGTCCTCGACGCAGCGGATGTCATGCTTTGCCTGGCGGCGCTCCGCCTCCGCAACGCGGAGGCGGACATAGCCCTCGCCGAGGTTCTCCTCGACACGAAGTGACCGTTCACCACCCATGCGCGCGACGAAATCGGCCAGCCCCGCCGCATCAGAGCCCCGCTCCTCTGCCACCATGCCATCTCCCGCTTACTTGGCGACGCCGACGGCGCGGGACTCGCGGATGACCACAACGCGAACCTGACCGGGGTACTCCATCTCGTCCTCGATCTGCTTGGCAATGTCATGGGCGAGGACGGTTGCCTGCGCGTCAGAGATCTTCTCGGGCTCGACCATGACATGAAGCTCTCGACCTGCCTGCATGGCATAGGTACGCTCGACGCCCTCATGCGCGTTAGAGATCTCCTCGAGCTTCTCGAGACGCTTGATGTAGGTCTCGGCAGACTCGCGGCGAGCACCGGGGCGCGCGGCAGAGATGGCATCTCCCGCCTGGACGAGAACGTCGAGGACGGTGTCGGGGTCGACGTCTGCGTGGTGGGCCTCAATGGCGTGCACGATCTCAGGGCGCTCGCCATAGCGACGGGCGAGGTCGGCACCAATGACGGCGTGAGGGCCTTCGACCTCGTGGTCGATTGCCTTGCCGATGTCGTGGAGAAGGCCGGCACGCTTGGCGGACGCAGGGTCCATGCCAAGTTCGGAGGCCATGATCCCGCAGAGCGCAGAGACCTGGATGGAGTGAGAGAGGACGTTCTGCCCGAAGGAGGTGCGATACTTGAGAGCACCCAGGGTCTTCACGATCTCCGGGTGGAGGTCGTGGATGCCGGCGTCGAAGGCGGCCTGCTCGCCGGCCTCGCGGACGCGCTCGTTGACGAGGTCTTCCGCCTTCTTGTAGAGCTCCTCGATGCGAGCGGGGTGAATGCGCCCGTCGGCGATGAGGTTCTCGAGTGCCACGCGGGCAGTCTCGCGGCGGACAGGGTCAAAGCTCGAGAGCACAACGGTCTCGGGGGTGTCATCGATAACGAGGGAGACGCCGGAGACCTGCTCGAAGGTGCGTATGTTACGGCCCTCGCGGCCGATGATGCGGCCTTTGAGGTCGTCGGAGGGGATGTGAACCGTGGTGACGGTTATCTCGCCAGCCTGATCGGCTGCGCAGCGCTGGATGGCCGTGGAGATGATTTCGCGGGCGGTCTTGTCGGCCTTGGCACGTACGTTTTGCTCGGCTTCGCGGAGAACCTGCGCCTCGTCGCGAACGCTCTCGGCACGCACGCGAGCGATGAGCTCGTCGTGGGCGCCCTCCCTCGAAAGACCGGCAATGCGCTCGAGCTCGGTGGTCTGCTTGCCCTCAAGGGCATCGAGGTCGTTCTTGCGGCGGTCGAGCTGGCTCTGCATGCCAGAGAGCTGGCGCTCGCGCTTGTCCAGGGCGTCATTGCGGCGGTCAAGGGACTCCTCGCGCTGCATGATGCGACCCTCCATGGACTGCAGCTCGCCCTTGCGCTTCTTCTCCTCAGCCTCAGAGTTCTGCTTGAGCTGGAGAATCTCCTCCTTAGCCTCGAGCACGGCCTCCTTCTTGGCGGTATCCGCCTGGCGACGCGCCTCGGATGTAATGCGCTCGGCCTCCCCGTGCGCCTGCTCGATCTGGTCATTGGCCGTCCTGAGCTTGGAGTTGCTCTTTCCGGCAAGGAAGAAGTACGCCAAGCCCGCACCGACTACCAGACAGATAACTCCTATGACAAATTCCATGGCAGCTCCTCAGATGACGAATTCACATGATTGTTCAGGAGACCCCAACGCAAAGCGCAGGGAACCCGCCATCGGGGTATCCGGCCGCAGATGCCATAGGCATGACGTTCCATGATGCTGACGCGGTGAAACTAAAAAGCAATGCACAGCTGGTTAACCAGCGGAAGATACGCTCTCAGGCCTCTTAATCTTATGTTCGCATTTGGTACCTGTCAAATTGTCAGGGTACCGCCCGCACCCAAAGAAGGCCCGCTTCACGGAAATATCCGAGATGCCCCGCAACGGCTGCATCCAAGCGTTTGGGCCCGCTCCAAGCGACGGGCCAAGGGGCTCATCACTCGTCGGACTCCCCCCTCTCGTCAAGGACGCGTCTGGCCATGCGCGTAGCAAGCCCCAGGGGAAACCCGCGCGTCACGAGGAAACGCACCGTCTTTTCGTAGTCGTTCTTTCCCGTGAGGCGTCGACGTGAAGCAAGCGCGTAGGCTGACTCTTCCTCGGACTCCTGGGTAAGGTAGAACTCAGGCCACCCGGGCACATCAGCCATGTCGATGCCACGACGCGAGAGGTCACGCTCGATGCGGACTCTCCCCCAGCCCTGGGAGAGCTTCGAGCGGATAAAGGCGTCGGCGAAGCGTGCGTTATCGACAAGTCCGCACTCGACAGACCTTCGACACGTGTATTCAACTGTCTGGGTTGTGTAGCCGTCTCTGAGCAGCCGTGCAGAGAGCTCTCCCTCGGAGTAATCCCTTCGGTCGAGGAGGGATGCCGTCCGCTCCATGGCGCACGCACGAGAGACCTCACCCATCGCATGCAAGAGTTCTGTCCTTGAGGAAGGCAGAAGCTCACGGCACCTCGCCTTGGAATCGAGTGCACGAGCGACGGCAACGGGCACGCTGATGCGCTCTTCTCCGTGTTGCGGGGTTCTTACCACAACCTCGCCGCGAGAAACCGCCTGCCCTAAGCCGCGAGATCCACGCTGGGGCAGACAGACCCCCCAATCGAGAGGCGTCTTGGGCCATTCGCCCTTTGCAGCTCGCATCACCGTTGGGAATCCTCAACGGAGTCGGCATTTTCGATAGGCTCGCCCACGCGCTCATCACCCAAGGCAAGACCACAGGCAACGCGTACCTTGTGGTCAATCTCGTCCATGAGGTCTGGGTTAGAGGCAAGGAATGCCTTAGCAGCCTCGCGACCCTGTCCAAGACGCTCGCCCTCGTACGTGAACCAAGAACCAGACTTGTCCACGATGTTGTACTCGACAGCCATGTCGAGGATCGAGCCTTCCTTGGAGATGCCCGTGCCATACATGATGTCGAACTCCGCCTGCTTGAAGGGCGGGGCGACCTTGTTCTTGACGACCTTGACCCTCACACGGTTGCCCACAACCTCCCCGTTGACTTTGATGCCGTCAACGCGCCTGATGTCCATGCGTACGGACGAGAAGAACTTGAGTGCCCGGCCGCCAGGCGTGGTCTCGGGGTTGCCGAACATGATGCCAATCTTCTCGCGAAGCTGGTTGATGAAGATGCAGGTGGTATTCGACTTCGAGAGGGAGCCCGCAAGCTTACGAAGCGCCTGGCTCATAAGGCGAGCCTGGAGACCAACTGTGGTGTCTCCTATCTCGCCCTCGATCTCGGCACGAGGGACCAGTGCCGCCACGGAGTCAATGACCACCACGTCAATGGCACCAGAGCGAACCAGCATGTCGCAGATCTCCAACGCCTGCTCGCCCGTATCCGGCTGCGAGATGAGAACCTCGTCGATGTCCACGCCGATACGCGCGGCGTACCCGGGGTCGAGCGCGTGCTCTGCGTCGATGAACGCAACGACCCCACCCATCGCCTGGGCCTCGGCAAGGATCTCAAGCGAGAGCGTGGTCTTGCCGGAGGACTCGGGACCGTAGATCTCGACGATGCGACCGCGTGGCACGCCACCTATACCCAATGCGGCATCAAGCGCCAGAGACCCCGTTGGGACAGCCTCGACCTCGAGGCTGGCACTATCGTCGCCGTAACGCATAATGGCACCCTTGCCGAACTTCTTCTCTATCTCCTGGGTAGTAACCTCGAGCGCCTTGTCGCGCTCCTCCGTAGTCCCAGGGTGGTTAACCTCTTTGGCGGTACCCTTGCTCTTGGCCATGCTTGCTCCTCATCTGTTGGCTGTCATCGATACTATACGAACATCCGTTCGTAGTCAACATCGCTAAGGATAGCTTATCGGGGAGTGCTATCAGGTTTCTGACGCAGCACGGACCGCTCGCTTGCACGCAGCCGTCACCAATCTGACAGACAGGGCTATCTACCTGCAAAAACCATACTGCTCAAAGGAGGGACTCGCATGCAAAAACCTGTAGCGAGAAGAAAAAACTAATCCTTCTCGGCAGTCGTCCTCACGCCCCATAAGAGAAGATCGAGCGCGCGCCTCACCGCATATGCGCGCACCTGAGCACGGTCGCCCTCGAAGAGGTTGGGAAACGTGCGCGTGGTGACCGGCGTGGCAAGCCCCATCCAAACGGTGCCCACAGGCTTTCCCGGCTCTTCTCCACCAGGCCCCGCAATGCCAGTTACAGAGACGGCAACGTCGCAGGCGAGCAAGCGACGCGCGCCCTCGGCCATGGCGGCAGCACATTCGCTTGAGACGGCACCCACCCCCGGAGCATCAAGGATGCCGTTGGGGACACCGAGCACCTCATGCTTGACGGGAATGGCGTAGCTTACGATCCCACCGCGAATGGCCTGGGAGGAGCCGGGAATTGACGTAATTGCAGAGGCAACGAGGCCGCCCGTGCATGACTCCGCCGTGCCCACCGTGACGCCGAGCGAGCGGCACGCGGCGACCAGCGCCTCACACGCATCAAGCGTCTCGCCATCGAAGGTCACCGAGGGTACCAAGGCTATCGCTTCCCCACCACGTACGACCATGCCTTCACGAAGTAGTCGATGCCGGACCAGGCGGTGAGAATCACCGCGGCAAGCATGAGCCCCTGTCCCAGGAGCCATAGCGCATCTGAGGCTCCACCAGCCGGAAGCGCCATAACGAGAAGGAGCGCCGAAATTGCCACCATCGTGACCGCCGTCTTGCCCTTGCCCAAAGGAGAGGCCGCAATAACGGTTCCGGCCGAGGCCACAACCATACGCAGACCAGACACAAGAAACTCGCGCGCGACAATCACAAGCAGCACCCACGAGGAGACCTCGCCACGCTCGAGAAGGAAGCACAGGGCGACAACCACGACGAGCTTATCGGCAATGGGATCGAGAAACTTGCCAAAGGTCGTAACCTCGTCCCTGCTTCGTGCGAGATATCCATCGAGCTTATCGGTAAGCGAGAGCGCCACGAAGAAGACAAAGACGCCAATTGACCATGCGGAACCCGCGCCAGCCACAGAAGACAGCTCCGCAACGAGCAGCCACAGGGGGACGGCCACAACGCGTACGCAGGTGACGACGTTGGCGGGCGTCCAGAGGCTGGACTTACCGCCACCGTTCTCGGCAGGGGCAGGCGTGCCCATCACGCACCCTCCCCATCGTCGACGACCTCGCCCACGAGGTCGTAGGTGAAGGAGTCGACAAGGTCGCAGGTCACAACGTCCCCCACGGCGTGCCCGCCGCTCTCGATGTGCACGACGCCATCGGAATCGGGGGCCTGGAACCATGCATGGCCGACGAGCTCCGGACCATCGCCCCCCTCCTCGACGCCGTCGATGATGACGCGGACGCGCTCGCCAACGTGCCTCTCGGCAGCGGCAAAGCCAAGCTGCTCAGTGAGGTCGATGAGCTGCTGCGTGCGCTCGAGCTTAGCCTCCTCAGGCACCTGGTCGGGCATCGCGGCGGCATGCGTTCCGTCCTCAGGCGAGTAGGTGAAGACGGAACAGTAGTCGAACTCCTCGCCCTGCAGGAAGTCGAGCAGCTCCTGAGCCTCCTCGTCCGTCTCACCAGGAAAGCCCGCCATGGCTGTGGTGCGCAGCACCATGCCGGGAATCTCTTGGCGAAGGTGCGCGAAGAGCCTCGAGAACTCCTCGGCAGAGCCAGTCCTGCCCATGCGCTTGAGCACAGGCGCCGAGCAGTGCTGGATGGGAATATCGATGTAGGGCAGCACCTCGTCGACGTCGCGAATGGTCGAGACGAGCTCCTCGGTCATCCCTTCGGGCTGAAGGTACAGCACGCGGACCCAACCACCAAAGGGACGAACGACCTCAGCAACCTGGCGCAAAAGCGAGGCAAGCGTGCGGGGCTCCTCGAAATCCGAGCCCCAGATACCTGTGTCCTGGCCGATGAGGGCGACCTCGCGCACGCCACCCTCCATGAGCGAGCGGACCTCGTCGCATATCTCCGCGGCGTCACGCGAGTGGTAGCGGCCGCGGATGTAGGGAATGGCGCAGAATGCGCAGAACCTGTCGCAGCCCTCGGAGATCTTCACGTAGGCGCTTGCCCCGTCAACGGTGCGCAGCACTCCCTGGGGGACACCCCGCGTAACGTCGCGCTCAAGGCCCAAGACGCCATCGACTACCCCAACGATTCCGTCTTCGTCGTCTGCGTCCACAAAGGCCGAGACCTCCGGAAGCTCCTCTGCGAGAGATGCGCCGTAACGAGAGGGGACGCATCCGCACATCACAATGGGAAGGGCGCAGCCCTCCCCCTGCTGCGCAAGCTCGAGCGTGGTGTCGAGGGACTCCTGTGTGGCGCTGACGAGAAAGGAACATGTGTTGATCAGCGCAAGATCCGCCTTGTCGGGGTCATCCGTCTCGTCGTAGCCGGAACCCAGAAGCAAGGCGCGCATGCGGTCGGTGTCGACTTCATTTTTTGCGCATCCACGGGTAATGAAGAGAATGCTTGGCATGTAATGGCCTTATCGGTAGTTGACGAACTGGAGGGGCTGGCCGTAATCGTTGCCGCGGAGAAGGGCTATGACCTGTTGCAGGGCATCCTTCGAAGCCGAGCTCACACGGAGCTTGTCACCCTCGATGATGGCCTTGACCTTGAACTTCGAGTCTCGAATGTCCTTGGAGATCCTCTTGGCCACCTCGGCGTCAATGCCCTGGACGAGGTGTCCCTGCTGGCGAACGCTCATGCCGGAAGCCGCCTGCGGCTTATCCCAGCGCAGGGCAGTAAGGTCCACGCCGCGCTTCACGAGCTTGGAGCCGAGAATGTCACGCACCTGCCCCGCAACAAAGTCCGACGGGGCCTCCACCGTGAACGCGCCCTCACCCTTGGCAAGCGCAAGCGAGGCACCCGTACCCTTGAGGTCGTAGCGCTGAGAGATCTCGCGGGTCGCCTGCTGATAGGCGTTGTCGACCTCCTGCATATCGACGACGGAGACGACGTCGAAGCTCGAATCCTTAGCCATGCTCATCCTTTCTTTGGCTGTGCGGCGGCAGTTGCTCCCCGTGGTGGGGACTATCTGTCTACGCTTGGGGCCCTTACGAGCCCTTTCTAGTTGCCCTTCGTCATATTCGTTGACCCAGAGGTCTTGTTGGACGTCGTTGCGGTGGTGGAACTCTGCGAGCCGGCGGTGCTCGAAGTGCCTGAGGTTCCAGAGGTGCTCGTCAAGTCATCCGAACTCGTTGAAGTCTCCGAGGCGGAATCCTCCGACGTTGCGGCAGGTGTCCCCTGGATAGTAAGCGAGCCTATGCCGGACGCCTTGGACTCGAAGCTCTTTTGCGTGCCGTTCTCGGTAACGGTGACCGCACCCGGGTTGCCGGCACGGATGGTAATCGATTCGGTGACGGTGTAGCTCTGCTCCCAGGGGCCCGTAACCGTGCTCGCAACCTCACTCGTACCGTCGTTCGTGATCTCGAGCCATGAGGTCTCGCCGCTGGCGACGGAGACGTTGACCACGGTCTGTTGGGGGGCAGCTGTTGTGGATGAGCTGTCCTGGGTATTCGTGCCGTCCGTCGTCGTGGTGGTCGTCGTGGTCGTGGTTGTTGGCGTGGAAGGGGATCCCGTCGACGTGGTGTCCGAAGAGTCCGTCGAGGTGGTGCTCACGGGAACGGTTGTCTTTGTCTCCTGCGACGTTGACCTGCTGTTCACGCACGAGCGAACCGAGAGGACCAAGATGACGGTAAGCACAAGCGCAAGCGCCACGATGACCAGAAGGATCGTGCGGCGGTTGTCCTGTGGCACGCGACCGCGGGAGCGCCCCGAGAGGCGGCCTCGCTGGCTGTCAGAGCGCCGGCGCACGTTAGGCCGGTCGACGCTGGCGATGTTTCTCGACGAGCGCCTGCCCGAGATGGTGGACGCACGGTCGTAGGGCCTTGCGCCATCGTCGTATCGAAGGTCGTCGGTGTACTCGCCTGCCCGCACGCTTCTCGTGCTCACGTCATCGCGCTCGTAGAGACGCTGGGCGTGTGACGAGTCACGCCGATAGACACGCGCGGTCTCGCGGCGCTCCTCAACGCCATTTTGTCCCTCGCGGAGAAGGCGGTTTGCGGGGTCGTCCACGCGATGTCGCTGCTGCTGGACGTACCTGCTTCGCTGGCGAGTGGTGTAACGGTCTGGCTCACGGCTGCGGCTCTCGTTGCGAACGCGATCTGAGGTTGAGTTGTACGGCCTGCCGTAGACGTACTCGGCATGCGAGTACGAGGGCGACTGGCCTCTCGTACCCGCGGAATAGCTCGAGCCAGCAAGGGGAACCGATGACGGCGTGCGCGGTCGGGGTCCCGACGTGGTGGCAAAGGCGCCCATGTCACCGGCGGGGCCGCCCGACGTGGGCAGAAGGCCACGATACTGCACGTAGGCCTTGGGGCGAGACTCGGCCTCGTTAACCACGTCGTAGCCCTGAACAACACCTCGACCCGACTGCGTGTCACGCGTGCGGCGGCGAAGCTCATGCGAGGAGGTCCCGTGCACGTGCTCGTAGAGTTCCTCCTGGAAGAGGTCGACGACCTCCCGAGGGTTGAGCCCCAGGTAGCGGGCATACGACGAGAGCATGCCTTGGGCATAGCCACTCTGGGGGATATTCTCGAAATCCCCCTCCTCAAAAGCTATGAGGACCTGCTCCTTGAGCTTTAAGACCTGCGAGGCTTGGCCCACCGTAAGGCCGAGCTGGCGGCGGCGGCCAAGGAGCATCTCGCTAAAGCGCGGGCGCGACGGCATTGTGGGCTACACCTCCTCGAAATCCTGCTCGGCGGCCTTGAGGTCCTCAAGCCCCTCCTTGTCGAGAAGCACATCGCGGGGCTTGGACCCGTTCGCGGGCCCCACGATACCTTTGTTCTCGAGCATGTCCATGATTCTCCCCGCCCTAGCGTACCCCACCGAGAGCGCTCGCTGGAGGCTGGACGTAGAACCAAGCTGAGAGTTCACAACGATGTCGGCTGCCTCCCAGAGCAGCGGGTCATCCACGGGGGCGGATGGCTCGGATGGGCCGCCAGGCGTCATGGGCGAGACGGCCGTGAGGATGTCGTCGTGGTAGTCCGTATCGTGGTGCTCCTTGATGAAGGATACGACGCGCTCCACCTCCCCCTCGGAGACGAAGCAGCCCTGTGCGCGCCTGGGGCGCAGGCCACGGAGCTTATAGAGCATGTCACCATGCCCCAGGAGGCGCTCGGCGCCGGTCTGGTCGAGGATGATTCGCGAGTTCATGCCGTTGTCGACGGAGAGCGCCACGCGGTTGTCGATGTTTGCCTTGATGAGGCCGGTCACGACGTCGGCCGAGGGGCGCTGCGTGGCCACGATGAGGTGGATGCCGGCTGCACGGCCAAGCTGTGCGATGCGTACGATGGACGCCTCGACGTCCTTGCCAGCAACCATCATGAGGTCCGAGAGCTCGTCGATCACGATGACAAAGTACGGCATGTGCTTGGGCGGGTTCTCCATGTCGGCGTACTTGCCGCTGTTGATGGCATGGTTGTATGACTTGATGTCGCGGACCTTGTAGTGCTCGAAGACCTTGAGGCGGCGCTCCATCTCGGTCACACCCCATGAAAGCGCGCTTGCCGCCTTGTTGGGCTCGGTGACCACGGGTACGTAAAGGTGGGGCAGCCCCGCGTAGTAGGTAAACTCGACGCGCTTGGGGTCCACCATGATGAGGCGGACCTCCTCGGGCGTGGCCCGCATGAGGATGGTCATGACGATGCTGTTGAGCAGGACAGACTTGCCCGAACCCGTAGTGCCCGCAACGAGAAGGTGCGGAAGCCCCGCGATGTCCACCACGACGGTCTTGCCCTCGGAGTCACGGCCAAACGCAGCCTCGAGCGGGCCACCCTTGACGTAGGGAAGAACGTCTCCCAGATAGACTGGCTGCGTGGTCTTGTTGGGAATCTCGATGCCCACGAGAGAGGTGCCCGGGATGGGGGCAAAGATGCGCACCGAGCGCGAGGCGAGCGACAGCGCGATGTCATCCTGGAGGTTGGTTATCTTGCTAACGCGCTCGCCCTCGCCCATCTCGATCTTGAACGTGGTGACCGAGGGGCCGGCCACCCAGCCCACGACGCGCGAGGTGAGGCCAAACTCCTCAAGCGTTCCCTGGAGCTTGGCCGCGACCGCAGAGAGCTCCTCGTCCGACTCTGCGCTTACGCCGGAGTTGGGATTTACCTTGAGCATGTCAGGCGGTGGTAGCTCTCGTCCGTCATCGGTCGTTGCCGAGACAGAGGGCTGGCCAGCCCTTGACGCGGCGGACCGGGCAGGGAGAGAGGCGGGTGCGTCTGCCTTCTCCTTGGAGCCGCGAGACTTCTTGGCCCTTGCGGATGGGTCGAGAAGCGTGGTGGCTGCCGCATCGTCCAAAAGCGTTGTTGCACCTGCCTCTGATGCGTTTTCCTCAGCAGCGGCAACGGCGTCTGCCTTCTTGGGCCTGCCACGGCGCAGCACGCTCGTCTTGCGCGCGCCAATGAAGGACGTCTCACCCTCGCCCGTCTCGTCGAAGAGCGAGCCCTGGGTGTGTGCCACGGTAGCTGCGGGAGCGGGGGCGGATGGCGCAAGCTCGCGAGCCGCCGCAAGCTCGGCGTCGCGCTGCTCCCGCGCAAGCCGGCGGTTCTCGGATGCCTCTTGGGCACGCAGGTGAATCTTGGCAACAGCGCCAGAAACAGAGAAGCCACAGATGACGGCTCCAACGACGATGACGCCCACCAGGATGACGTTTCCCACAATCGCCCCAACAAAGCGAACGAGGACGTAGGAGAAAAAGCCGCCCACGTAACCGCCAGCAGATTCAACCGTGAGCGCCGAGAGCGCGATCGACGGGGTATCCGCGACGCCCGGGTGGTTGAGCGAGAGCAGTGCCAAGACGGAGAGCACGATGAGCACAAGACCGCCGGCCACGCGCCCGGAGATTGGCCCATCCTCATCCATGAAGAACGTGCACGCGAAGATGAAGAGGGCTATGGGGGCGAGAATCGCACCTGCACCAAAGAGCTGCGAGAGTGCGTGCCCTACCATGCTCGTCACGATGGCCGACGTCGGGACGACCAGCGAGACAAACATGGCAACGGCAATAACGGCCAAGACCACGCCGACTATGTCGTTTTGCGTGGACGAGAGGCCCTGTTGGTCCTTATCGGCGGCACCGCGACCACGACCCGCCTGGCGCGGGGCTGCACCCCGTGCCTTCGAGCCATTCCTTGCTGCCTTGCCTGCTGCGTTTGATCTGCGATTCGAGGGCATGTACCTTAGACCTCCATCACGACCGGTATCACCATCGGTCGCGTGTGCGTCTTGCTCCAGAGGAAGTTGGAGAGTGAGTTTCTCACACCCTTCCGGACGGTGTCAATGCTCGCCCCATTGCCCTTCTCGAGGCGCTCCACCTGGGAGCGGACAAGAGCGCGGGCATCGTCCATGAGGGCTTCATCCGAGGCAAACGAGACGCCACGACCGGAGAGATCAATGGTGTCGACAGAATGGTTTCTCGACCTGATGGCCACCACGCACGTGATGACGCCATCCTGCGCGAGGCGCTGGCGGTCGCGCAGGACCACCGGATTGGCGTCGGTGATGGAAAGCCCGTCAACGTAGACCACACCGGAGTCGACCGAGGGACCACGGCGCGCCTTGCCGTGGCGCACCTCGAGGGAGTCTCCATTGTCGAGAATGAATATGTTGCGCTCGGGGACACCCACCTGCTGGGCGATCTTTGCGTGGGCACGCAGGTGCTGGGCCTCGCCGTGGACCGGCATGAAGCAGCGCGGCTTGACCATGGCAAGCATGAGCTTGAGCTCCTCCTGGGAGCCGTGACCCGAGACGTGGACCAGCGCCTGGCTCTTGTCGTAGATGTCGCAGCCGAGCTTGGAGAGCGAGTTGACGATGGCCTGGACGCTCTTCTCGTTGCCCGGGATGGGGTTTGCCGAGATGATGACTGCGTCTCCCTCATGGATCGAGAGGCTCTTGTGCTCGCCGTTTGCCATGCGCGCAAGCGCCGAGAGGGGCTCGCCCTGACTGCCGGTGCAGAGGACAACGATCTTCTCGTCTGGAATCTTCTCGAGGTCGTAGGCGTCAATGATGTTCTCGTCGGCAATGCGCAGGTAGCCAAGCCCACGGGCCACCTTGGTGTTCGTGACCATCGAGCGACCCGTCACGACGACCTTTCGGCCAACGGCCACCGAGGCGTCACAGATCTGCTGCAGGCGGTGGATGTGGCTCGAGAACGAGGCCACAAAGACACGTCCGGGCGCATTCTTGATGATGTGGCGCAGCGCGGGGCCAACAGCTGCCTCGGAGGGCGTGAAGCCAGGACGCGTGGCGTTGGTGGAATCGGAGAGAAGGACGTCGACGCCCTCGGCCGCAAATCGGTTGATAGCCGCGTAGTTGGGGCGTACGCCGTCGATGGGCGTCTGGTCGAGCTTGAAGTCGCCAGTGTGCATGACGTTTCCGGCAGGCGTGTTCATGAAGACGCCAAACGCGGCGGGAATGGAGTGCGTCATCGCGAAAAACGTGATGTTGAAGGAGCCAAGCGTGATGGTTGAGCCGTCCTGCACCTCGCGGAACTTGGGGCTCTTGATGTTGTGCTCGGCGAGCTTGCCCTCGATGATGCCAAGGGTGAGCTTGCTGGAGTAGACAGGGACCTTGTGCGTGAGGTCCTGCAGGAGGTAGGGCAGGGCGCCCGTGTGGTCCTCGTGGCCGTGGGTGATGATAATGCCGCGCAGCTTGTCCTCATTCTCCAAGACATACGTGTAGTCAGGGAGGATGAGGTCGATGCCCGGCTGCTCGTCATCGGGAAACATGAGGCCGGCGTCAATCATGACCATGTCGTCTCCGTACTCGAACACGGTCATGTTCTTGCCAATCCCGTCAAGACCACCAAGCGGGATGATCTTGAGGGGGGTTTCTTTCTTTGGCATTGCTGGAGAAATCCTTTCGTCGAGGTCTATACGCACGGCTTTGCGCCGTTATCTAGTGAGCGGTCCTGGCAACCGAGTGCTGCCAGCCGCAATAGCTACGGTTTTGGTGTTCCGACGGTCGAGGGCCGACGCGCCGGGACAGCGGCTTCTCCATTGTAACCAAGCCAGGGGAAGCGTGCTGAGGCTCCATCATGATTGCGGAGAGGGACTGGAGGGCGACGCCAGGGCAGAATGATTGTGTGGAACTGACGATTGTACGGGCCGCACAATCGCAAGGACAAGAGTTGGCATGAGAAGCAACGGCACCCGCATCACATAAAGAAAAGGCCGACCGGGATGCCCAGTCGGCCTCGCAAGCCGTGCTGCCGAGAATTGCCGAGAGACGCTGCCAGGACCTACGCCTCGTGGTGACGGCGCGGCTGGCGCTTCTCGCCGAACTCGCCACCATTGTTGGGGCGACCAGAGCGCTCGCCGCGATCACCAGGGTGACGACGCGCGCGGGTGCGATGCTCGCTGGAACGCTCGCCGCCGTTGCTCTCGCCGTGTCCCGCGTGACCAGAGCCGGCAGGAGCCTCGGGCTTGTCGAGACGGTCGAGGGAAATCTTGCCCTTCTCGTCGACCTCAAGAACCGTGACCTTGACCTCGTCACCGATGTTGAGCACGTCCTCGACCTTGTCGACACGGCCCTTCGCGACGCGAGAGATGTGGAGCAGGCCGTCCTTGCCAGGCAAGAGCTCGACAAAGGCACCAAAGGGCTGGATGCCCACAACGCGACCGGTGTACTCCTCCCCCGCCTCGGGAACCTTGACGATGGCCTTGATGCGCTCTGCGGCAGCCTCGCCCGCGCCGTTGGTACCGGCGATGAAGACCGTGCCGTCCTCCTGGATGTCAACCGTGGCACCCGTGTCCTCCTGGATACCGCGGATGACCTTGCCGCCGGAGCCAATGACGTCGCGGATCTTGTCCGTGGGGATCTGGAGGCTGATGATCTGGGGCGCAGTGTCCTTGGCGTGCTCGCGCGGTGCAGGAATCTGCTCGAGCATCTTGTCGAGGATGAACATGCGGCCCTCGTGCGCCTGCATGAGCGCCTTGCGAAGAATCTCGGGCGTGAGGCCGGTGGCCTTGTTGTCCATCTGCATTGCCGTGATGCCCTTGGTGGTGCCCGTCACCTTGAAGTCCATGTCGCCGAGGAAGTCCTCGAGGCCCTGGATGTCGGTGAGGACAACGGTCTTGCCCTCCTCCTGGATAAGGCCCATGGCAACACCTGAGACCGGGCGCTTGATGGGCACGCCCGCATCCATGAGCGCAAGTGTGGAGCCGCAGGTGGAAGCCATCGAGCTGGAGCCGTTGGACTCCATGACCTCGGAGACCACGCGGATGGTATAGGGGAACTCCTCCTCGGTGGGAATCACCGGGAGCAGGGCGCGCTCGGCAAGCGCGCCGTGGCCAATCTCGCGGCGCTTGGGGCTGCCCATGCGACCGGTCTCGCCGGTGCAGAAGGGTGGGAAGTTGTAGTGGTGGATGTAGCGCTTGCCGTCGACGGGCTCGATGGTGTCAAGACGCTGCCATTCGTTGAGCATCCCCAGGGTGCAGATGGAGAGGACCTGGGTCTGGCCGCGCTGGAAGAGGCCAGAGCCGTGGACCAGCGGTAGATAGTCGGGCTTGACCATGATCGGACGAATCTCGGTGGGAGCACGGCCATCGACGCGCTCGCCAGTCTCCACGACCATCTTGCGCATGGCGTGCTTCTCGAGCCCCTTGAGCTCTACGGCAATAGAACGGCTCCACTGAGCCTGCTCGTCCTCGGTGAACTCGGCCTTGATGGAGCCCTTGAGTGCCTCGACCTTGCTCATGCGGGAGAGCTTGTCTGCATCCTTCAGGGCGGCGCTCATCTCGTCAAAGTGAGCAAAGATGCGGTCGTGGACCTCGGGGATGGGCTCGTCGAGCACGTACTCCTTCCTGACGATCGCACCGTTGGCCTCCTCCCACTTGGCGAAGAACTTCTTCTCCTCCTCGCAGAAGGCGGCGATGGCCTCCTGACCAAAGGCCATGGCAGCGAGCATGTCCTCCTCGCTGATCTCCTTGGCACCCGCCTCGAGCATCGAGATGAAGGTGGAAGAGCCGGCAAGCTCAAGGTCAAGATCGGAGGCATCCCGCTCCTCGTAGGTGGGGTTCACGAGAAACTCACCGGTCTCGGGGTTGCGACCAATGCGCACGCATGCGAGCGGCCCCTCGAAGGGCACGCCGCCGATCGTGAGGGCGGCGGAGGCGCCCATCACGCAGATGGTGTCGACGGAGTGGGTCTGATTGGCCACGAGCGGGGTGGCCACGACCTGGACCTCGTTGCGGAAGCCGTCGGGGAAGGACGGACGCAGCGGGCGGTCAATCATGCGGGCCGTGAGGGTGGCCTTCTCGGAGGGTCTTGCCTCACGCTTGAGGTAGCCCCCGGGAATGCGGCCCACGGCGTACATCTTCTCGATGAAGTCGACCGTCAGGGGGAAGAAGTCGTAGTCCTTGCGCTCCTTCGAGACGACGGCGGTGACGAGGACGGTGGAGTCCCCGCTCTTCACCAGACAGGCACCCGTGGCCTGCTTCGCGAGTTCGCCTGCCTCGAGAGCGTAGTGCTTTCCATAGAGGTCGAACTCGTGTGTAACCTTTGTCATACGTTTCCTCTTATCTCCGCCTGCCCCATTGCAGGCGGGCCGTCTAGCGAGCCTCCGCACCATGCGCGGAGAACAAAAACCGTGTGCGACGCATCGCACGCCCGCGGCACGCCCTCGCTTCTCTCGGGCGCACATACAAGGGGCGCCCGAAGGCGCCCCGTAAGACACTTACTGGATGTTATCGCGGATGCCGAGGCTCTTGATGAGGGAACGGTACTCCTCAATGTCCTGGGCCTTGATATAGGAGAGCAGGCGACGACGCTTGCCGACGAGCATGAGCAGGCCACGACGGGTATGGAAGTCCTTCTTGTGAGACTTCATGTGCTCGGTGAGGCCCTTGATGCGCTCGGTGAGCAGTGCAACCTGAACGGCTGCGGAACCGGAATCCTTCTCGTCCTTGCCATACTGCTTGACGAGCTCGGCCTTGCGCTCCTTGGTAACTGCCATGTGGAACCCCTTTCGCTCTGCGTATTCGCCCCGGACTGGGTCGGTCGCCAGGCAGTTGGCGGGCCGCTAGGTGCGGGGTAATGACCTAGGTATGATAGCACGCACCTCGCAGCTGCAATCGCACCCACACAATCGCCGCATACGAGGTGCCTAGCTGATGCAGCTAGTAGCTGTAGACCCTGGTCCCAGTTGGGATGTTCCGGTTAATCCAGTACGCGTTGTTGATGTCGAGACGCACGCATCCGTGCGAAGCCGGAACCCCAAGCGTCCCGTCCATCACAGAGCGGGTGCCCTGATAGTACAGGACGGAGTGGAACAGGTAGTTGCCATAGAACTGAGTCCAGTAGTAGCAGGTGAATCCGTTGCCAAAGCTGTAGCCACGAGACCCAATGGAATACGTGCCGCGGACCGTGGGAGTCGATGCTCTTCCAGGCGAGCAAATCCACTTGTAAATGGCACACCAATCGCCGTTGACCCACTTGAAGACCCAGGTCGTGCAGTTCGAGTTGTCGATGAGTAAAAGGTAATTGGTGGGGCTGCCGGCGGACCTGGCAATGTTCACGGCAGAGCTGGCCTCGCCCGAGTAGCACAGCCAGACGCCGTCGGGGTCGAAGTAGCTTCCAGCGGCGAAACCGGTTGCCATTGTGCCCGTAGAGGGGTCGAGGTAGTACGTCTTCCCGCCCTGGTTGAGCCAACCGGTCTGCATGACTCCGTAGCCGTTGAAGTAGTACCAGGAGCCGTTGATGCTAGCCCAACCCGTGGCGTCGGAACCGGAGTCATACGCATAATGCCAGGACCCGCCAGAGGTATACCAACCAGACTTGTGGACCTCGGCAGAGAAGGTCGACTGCTTGCCGTTGGGGCACTTCACATCGAGATAGATTTCATAGGTCGTTGCGCTGGAGTTAAGGGTGTCGCACGAAAAGCTCACCGAAGTTGTGCTCGACCAGTCGTTGAGCGTGCCCGAGGCCGAGCCGTCTGCAGAGATCCAGCGGAAGCGGTAGAGCGCACCCGAGACTTCGCGGCCATCGAAGAGGTCGGCCCGCGCCGTCCAGCCGGAGGCAGCCGATCCGGAGACGGAGACGCCCGTCACACCCCACGCCACGACCTCGGCCGATGCTGTGCGTCTCTCGCCACGGGCGGAGACCACGTCCACGTAGAGGGTGTAGCGGCCCGGGGCGCCGAGTGCGCCCGTGTGGGAGGCCTCCGTGGTGTCGGCCCGTGTAGAGCTCGGTCGAGCCCCAGTCGCCCTCGGCCCAGGAGCCTTCCCACTGCCAGACGTAGTTGTAGGTCAAGCCAGAGGTGTCGCCCGAGACCTTGGGGGCATAGGTCACCTCGTCGCCGGCTACGACCGAGGAGGGGGTGGCGACGACGCCGTCGAGCGACCAGGAGTCGTCGTAGGCCTCAAGTTCCGCGGACATCGTGCGCTTCTGGCCCGAGCGGTCAATGACGTCAACGTAGACCACGTAGCGGCCGGGGCGGTAGAGCGAGAGCGTGCCAGTGGCCTCCGCGGTCGCCTTCCCCGTGTCGTGGACGGTCGAGCCCCAGAGGTCCCAGCCACCCCCGTATGACCACACGTAGTTGTACGTGGCGCCGTCGAGGTCGCCGGAAACCTGCGGCGTCACGGTCACGGTCTGGCCGGAGGTCACGCGCGAGACGGAGAGCGATACGCCGGAGAACTCCCAGATGGGCACAGCCGTACTGGCAGCATCGGAGGCAGTGGCCCTGCTTTCCCCGTCGTTTGCGTAGGCAGGCCCGACCTCGGTACTTGCAGGCGCAGAAGCCGCGGCCTCGCTTCCCGAGGTGTCTGCGGAATCGGCGGCGAGCACCATGGAGGGACCCCCAGGGAGCATACCAAGCTGAGCGCCATTACGAGCAGCGCATTCCTACATCCCGTCACGAATCTCATGGATGCTATCTCCGGGGTCGCCGATGACCAGGCCACGCATTAGGCTGAAAGAAAGTATAGGCGCCCCTACTTGCCGCCTTCCCCCACAATCCTTCTGAAGGCGCGAATGGGTCCGGCAATCGCCTCTCCGGCCCGATATGTCCTCGAGGATTGAAGCGAGGAAAGCTCGGATTCAAGCTCAGAAACCCTCCGCTCGAGCTCGTCGATCTTCTCGCCCCTCTCATGCAGCTCCCTATTGCGAGCGAGCACCTTGGCGTAGGCGACCCCGCAGAGAACCTCCTGCATTTCCCGTCGAAGCCCATTGGAGCCAGCAAGTACGGGATGGTCGGACACAGACGCCTCGAGGATCCGTTTCCAGAGGCCGTCGATGTCAAATGCCTCCAATTCCTCCGCACTTCTACGCGCCTCGTCTCCCATCGCCTTGCGAAGGGCGTCATCACGAAGCAGCTGAGAGGTCTTCTGAGCAGCGGCGTCGACGCCTCCCTGTGGCACGCTTACCAGTCCGCGCGCCTCCCGAGAGAATCGGATGGGCAGCTCGTACATGACGCAGGGGACGCCACAGGCCTTCGACTCGGCCACCGCCAGGGGAAATCCCTCACTTGGTGATGTCATGAGGTGGACGGAGGACCGCAGCATGAGCTCTGGCACGTCCTTACGGGCTCCGAGAAACTCGATGGCGTCGCTGACTCCTTCGCTCTCTGCGAGCGCGTGGAGAAGGCGTACCTCGCTCTCCTCGCCGGGGCCAACGAACAGCAGGCGGGCATCGGGTACGGTCTCTCTCACCCTGGCGATGATGCGTATGGCATCTTCAGGTCGCTTCTCTTCCGCACTGAGTCGGCCAACCCAGATGACGTCATGGGACGAAAGCGCCGCCTGAGGCGTGGCCTTGGTCGATATGGAGCACTGGTTGACGGTTGTGAAGACCCGTGGGTTGAACTGGCGCCAGAACTCGGCATTGAGCTGGTCGAGACAGACGACCGCATCGGAGAGCCGGTAGTTCACCGGAAGGGCGAACTCGTCCTCGGAGGATTGGTCCACAAGGTTGGTGAACGAGCCGTGCGTGTGAACGACGAACGCGATGCCAAGCGCCTTGGTCACGAACTGGTCCCACTCCAGGCAGTGGCTCAGCCACTGCGAGTAGACGAGAACATCGACCCCATGGCGGACAAGGGCCTCCTCGAGCACATGGGCGCGCCGGAGATAGTTTGACGGTCCCGAGGACCTGAAGTCGGGCAGCCGGACAAGGGCCGCACCAGCAGGGATTGTCCCTTCGGAAGGCAGCACGTCGCAGAGGAGCACGACTTGGTAGCCCTCGGAGAGAAACATCCTGGCAAGCGAGATGGTGACGGCCTCCGCTCCCCCACCGGCAAGCTGGAAGTAGTAGAGCGCAATGGTGTGGACGGAACGACGCGACACGGCAAGGGAGCGAGCGCCTTGGAGTGTAGAGATCGCCTCGAATCGCCCATCTTCGAAGATTCGGCCAAAAATCGCAGAGAAGACCTGGTCTGGCCGACCATGAGAAAGGACGGCATCCAGACGCGCACAGCGTTCCTCCTGGCTCCCGGCTGCCATGATCTGACTTGCAGATTCGGCAAAGCCGCTCTCCTCGGCCAAAACGGCGTCGAGGAACTCGTCGTAATGGATACGGGCGCTTTGGCGCATCGCGTCAAGCTCCCCAGCGTCTTCCCAGAGCTGAGACTGGGGCACGGACTCCTCAAGGCAGACCTTGTTCGCCTCGAGACGCTCGCGGAAGCGCGCCCGGCGGGCCTGGTCCATCTCGCCATGCGCAACGCCATAGGCGTCGTCGCGGAGGAAGCGATAGAGCTCCCTAGCAACATCGTGCTCATCCCAGAGGCCGAGGACGGTCTCCAGGGTCTCGCGCCGCACCTCAAGCGGGACCTCGTCCTGCCATACGTTCATGGTGTGCTCGAGCTCATGGCGAGACACGGATTCCAGGCAGCGTGAGACGGTTGCGTCGGCCAACGCCCCGGTCTTCATCAGATAATCGGAAAGGATGTCGCAGCACCTGCGCTTTAGCTTGCTGGACCTGGAGAAGCCCGCAGGCGAGATGCCCTCCGCGCCCGTCTGCCCACGCCCGACATGGTAGACATAATACGCAGACGGCGAGACCGCTCGGTACGTCTGGGCCTCACGCGCCACGGCGAAGTACTCGACCACGTCCTCCGCTGCCGAAATCCCGGGAGTAAGTCCAAGGCCGCCGAGGACCCTCCTGACCAAGTCGCCCCTGTAGAGCTTGTGGTTGAGGTTGTAGTCGTAGGACCAGTCGAGAAAACACGTCGAGAGAATGGCTTTTCCCTCGAGCTTGCGCTCCGTGGGATTCATCGTCCTCTCTATTCCAGCGACAGTCTTCTCGTCACACCGGGGTTCGGCAACCACGCGCACGCCAAAGTGGAGTATATCCACCTCATCGCGGGACATCTGGTCGACGAGCCTCTCGCAAGCTTCCGGCACAAGCTCGTCGTCTGCATCGACGAACGTCACGTACGTGCCGGTCGTTCGCGCGACACCAACGTGTCGCGTCGCGAACAGGTTGAGGTTGCGCTCGTTCCGAACATAGTGAAGGCGAGAGTCGCTTTTGGCTAGCTCTTGGACGATTCTCGATGTGCCATCTGTCGAGGCGTCATCCACGCAAATGACTTCAATGTCACGGAGCGTTTGAGACAGAAGACTTCTCAAACAAGCTCCAATGTAATCTTCGACGTTATACGCGGGAACCACAATTGAGACAAGTGGCATCTCGAACCTTCCTGACGATGGCATTCATCTTGATTGTACGTGCACCACAGCCGCCCTCACAGCGCAAGCATGAACTCGAATGCCCGGAGGCGCGCGTCAAGGTGGGTGGCCGCCCAGGTGTGTGCTGTCCCCAGAAGCCAGAGCGCGCCCTCGGCGGAAACGTCTGCCGCAAGGAGCTGGTCGAAGGTTGATCCGACAAGGGCCCGCACCCAAGCAAGCTGCGAGGGCGAGACGGGCTCGGCGCCTGGAACCTCTCGCGCACAGCTCTCGCAGAGCGCACCGCCAGCACCAGCCGAGAACCACAGCGGCGCAGGGTCTCCGCAGGCGATGCAGTGGTCGAGCTCGGGCCGCCACCCCTCATGGGCAAGCACCTTGAAGGCGTAGGCGGCGACGGCCATGTCGAGATGGGGCTGGTCGGCCGTCTCCTCGAAAGCCTTGAGAGACCGGGAGAGAAGCGGGTAGACGAAGGGGTCCTCGGCGTCCTCGAAGGACGTGAGGCGGGCCACCTCGCACGCAGCCGACGCCGCACTCACGCGCTCCAGGTCCCCGCGTAGCCGCTCGTGCGGGTCCACGAGGGCGGCCTCGGACACGATGTCCAGGTTTCTTCCCGAGACCAGAAGAAAGTCCGCCTCGGAGAACAGCTCCACGCGGGCGGCAAGGCGGCCCCCCGGTTTTCTCGCCCCCTTTGCCACGGCACGCGCCTGCTCACCGCCGGCGGTGAGCAGCGTCACGATGAGGTCCTGCTCACCCAGCTTGACATGGTCGAGCACAATTCCGCGCGTACGTTGGGTCCGGCGGCCAGCCATGGGTGCTGCTCCCCTAGCCCTCGGCGCTATAGCCGAGACGACGGATCTCGCTGGCATCGCGGCGCCACTGTGGATGAACGCTCACAGAGAGGTCAAGGTAGACTTTGCAGCCAAGGAGGCGCTCGATGTCATGACGGGCCTCGGTGCCCACGAGCTTGACCATCGAGCCGCCCTTGCCAACCACGATCCCCTTCTGACCCTCGCGCTCCACAAGCACCGTCGCCGTGACAGAGGCGTGCCCGTCCTTGGCATACTCAATGTCGTCGCAGATGACGCCAATCGAGTGGGGCACCTCCTGGCGCAGGTTGAGGAAGAGCTTCTCGCGGATGAACTCTGCCACCAAGTCCTCGGGTGTGGCATCGGTATCCATGTCATCGGGGAACCACTTGGGGCCCTCGGGAAGATGGGCCGAGACGAGCTTCACGAACGAATCGACGTTGAAGCCCTCGCGGGCGGAGATGACCAATTCGTCGTCGAAGCGGGCAAGCTCGCGGGCAGCGGCGAGCTGCGAGGTCACCTGCTCGGGCGTAGCCTTATCGGCCTTCGTAATCACGAGGAGCTTGAACGCTGCCTCGGATCTGTCGACGTGACGTGCCACCCAAGCGTCTCCCGTGCCCACGGGCTTGGTGGCATCGACGAGAAACGCCACGGCATCCGCATCTGCCAGCTCGACGAGAGCCGCCTGGTTAAGCTCCTTGCCAAGGCTGTCCTTGGGCTTGTGGAGACCTGGCGTATCAATGATGACCAGCTGCGAGGAAGGCGTGTTCACCACCGCACGAAGGCGTTTGCGGGTGGTCTGCGCCACCGGGCTCGTGATGGCGACCTTCTCGCCCATGCAGGCGTTGACCAGCGTTGACTTACCCACGTTTGGCCTGCCCACAAGAGCCACGAAGCCACTTCTAAACGGGGCATTCCCGGCACTGCTCTCCATTGCTGCTCCCTTGCTGGATTGGGCTAGGCCCCGTCCATCTCACCTAAAGAAGATTGCGTTTGCGAAGACGATGATGCCCACCACGGCAACGAGCATCGAGAGAATCCACACGGCTGCCGCAGCGATATCCTTGGCGCGTCCGGCAAGCGGGTGGAACTCGGGTGACACGAGGTCGACAACGGTCTCAACGGCGGTGTTGAGAAGCTCCGCCGAAATCACGACCCCGCAGCATACGAGCACTACTGCCCAGCTCACGGCATCGAGGCCAACAATGAGACCAGCGACAATGGCAGCGATGCCCCCGGCGATCATCACCTTGATGTTGCGCTCGGTGCGCACCGCCGTCCTAAAGCCCTGAATGGCAAAGAGGAAGCTCTTGCGAAACGACGGGTGGTCGCTGTTCGACCCTGGAATCACTCGCCTACCTCCTCACGATGCCTGGTGAGCGTGACGGGCCGCATGGCGCCATCATGCGGGAGCAGGGCGAGAAGCGCATCCTCGCGCGCCTCCATGGCCTCGGCCTCATCGTCCTCAAGGTGGTCGTAGCCCAGGAGATGGAGGGTTCCGTGGACCAAGAGCAGCCTGAACTCGTCTGCCGCCGTGGTCCCAAAGCGAGCTGCCTGGCGGGCGATGTAGTCTGGCGCGAGGACGATGTCACCAAGCTCGCAGGGCTCGTCTAAGGTAAGGTCGGGGTCGTCGGGGCGCTCGCACTCGAGTGATATGACATCTGTGGCGGCATCGCGCCCACGCCACTCCGCATTGAGTTCGCGGATGCGCTCGTCGCCCACGATGGAGACGGAGACCAGGCAGTCGCGACCCACGCCCTCCTCGGCCAGCACGCAGTTGAGGTCCGCGCAGATCTCGTCATCGGTGACGGGGGCGCTCACGCCCTCCTCTGCCGTGATGTCAAACTCGTTTGCCATGGCCGTCTCCCTTGTCGGATGCCTTCGATCCGCACCCGGCCGCCATGCGATCATAGGCGTCAACGATGCGCGCGACCAGTGCGTTTCTCACGATGTCATTGCGGTCGAGGTCCACAAGCTCGATGCCGTCGATGCCCAAGAGTACCTCGCGCGCATGGTCAAGGCCACCCGGCCCCACGAGGTCGCGCTGCGTGGCATCGCCCGTGACCACAAACTTCGATGAGAAGCCCATGCGGGTGAGGAACATCTTCATCTGCTGGGGCGTGGTGTTCTGCGCCTCGTCGAGAATCACGAAGGCATCGCTAAAGGTGCGGCCGCGCATGAAGGCAAGCGGCGCGATCTCGATGGTGCCCTGCTCCATGTAGGCGGCGACCTTCTCGGCATCTGCCATGTCGAGAAGGGCGTCGTAGAGCGGTCGCACGTAGGGGTCAAGCTTCTCCTCAAGCGTACCCGGAAGAAACCCCAGCGACTCCCCCGCCTCCACAACCGGGCGTGTGAGGACGATGCGGCTCACCTCGTGACGCTTGAGGGCGGCCACCGCCATGGCCATGGCAAGATACGTCTTGCCCGTACCGGCGGGCCCCACGCCAAAGGTGATCGCGTTCGAGCGGATGGCCTCCACGTAGCGCCGCTGCCCTGCGGTCTTAGGCCCCACCGGGCGCCCGTGATGGCTGAGGATGACGTCGCCCGAGCGCCCGTGGTCTGCCCGCGCGCCATGCGTCACCTGGCCAAGAAGGATGTCCACCTCATCCGAGGTGGGAACATCTCCCCCTTCGACAACCTTGATGAGCTGCGAGAAGACCGAAGTCACCTGCTCGACCTGCTCCGCGGGGCCCACGATGAGGACCTGGTTGCTGCGCACCACGACCATGGCTTCGTCAAAGGCGCCCTCGATGCGGCGCAGATGGCCGTCAGCAGGGCCCATGAGGGCAGCAAGGTCGACGGTGTCGGGTATCGTAAGACGGACGCGGGTGGGTTCCATGCTCCTCCGGGCGAAATGCGGACGTGTGTGTGAGAACGGCCTCGCGCAGTTGACGCCCTCGCTGGGACAGGCCGCAGAAACCAATCATAGCCAAACGGATGACGTGGGGCACGTCACAGGGGACTCTCGTTTCCAGAGAGCGCATGCCCGAGCAGCGTGATGCCGTCCGGCAAGGTGCCTGTCACGCACACGGGAACGATCGCGTCGATGGGCGCCTCGGCATCGAGGATGACATCGAAAAGGCCGCCAGAGACGCCCCTGAAGGGAGCCTGCACGCAGACAAGGTCACGTGCCCCCACGAGGCGCTGGGCCGCCTCGATGCGCATCTCTCGGGCAAGGGAACGCGCACGAGCGCTTCTCTCGGCCATCACGCGGGGATCTACCTGGCCTTCCGCAGTTGCGGCCGGGGTACCCGGGCGCTTCGAGTACCTGAATACGTGCATGCGAGAGAAGCCCATCTCACGGCAGAAGGCAAGGGACTGCTCGAACTCCTCGTCCGTCTCGCCCGGAAAGCCCACGATGAGGTCCGTCCCCAACGAGACCTGGGGCAACAGCGTGCGGACCTGCTCAACGGCGGTGCGAAAGAGGGCCGTGTCATAGATGCGCGCCATGCGGCGGAGCGTTGCGTCGCACCCGGACTGAAGGCATATGTGCAGGAAGGGCGCAACACGGCCTTCCGAGGCAGCCATGGCAGCAAGAAGCTCGGGCGTGACATCGGGAGGCTCGATGGACGAGAGTCTGATGCGGCCCACGTCCGTAACCGAAAGAAGCCACGAGAGAAGCCCCGGCAGCCCCACCTCAGAGCCATCCGGAAGATTGGCGCGATAGACGCCTAGGTTGATGCCCGTAAGCACGACCTCTGTGGCACCACGCTCGAGAGAGCGAAGCACAAGCTCGCGCACGCGTGCCGCCCCCACAGAGCGCGAGCCCCCTCGCGCCTTCCACACAATGCAGAAGCTGCAGCGGTTGTCGCAACCATCCTGGATCTTTATGCCTGGACGCGCGCGACCGGTAGGCGTTGGCGCCGAGGCAGAGCCAGGGACACGCGTGACGAGAAGTTCCCCATCATCCCCCACGGCAAGCGCACCGGAGCCCAGACCCTCGAGGACGGCGGCGGGCACGCGCGACTTGTCCCGCTCGACCGTAACGTTTGGCGCAAGGGCGGAAAGCTCGTCGGCAAAGAGGCTGGCAACGCAGCCGGTAGCCACGATGAGAGGTGCCTGGGGAAGCGACGCCGCGTGGCGCACGGCCTTCCTGGCCTTGGCCTCCGCCTCGGCGGTGACGGCGCAGGTGTTGATTACGACGGCCTGGGCCTCCTCCTCGGGAAGCATCACGAGACCTGCGCGCGAGAGCTCGTCGGCGATGAGGTCCGTCTCGACGCGGTTGACACGGCAGCCCAGGTTTACGTATGCAACACCCGATACCTGGGCAGGAGTGCTCGATGCCCGGGATGGCTGCGTGGCGCTCGACCCGTCGCTCACTTGTGCCCGCCCCTGTCGCGCTGGCGAGACTTTCGCTTGGCATCCTTGAAGGGGTTCTTGGGGGCAGCCCAGCGCTCATCGGCAAGGTGCTCGGCCTCCTCGTCCTTGGCGGGAGAGTCACCTTCCCCCTCGGCGCGCGCCCCCTCCCTGGCAACGCCGCCCTCGTCCCCGAGGGTGCGCTCGGCGACTATGCCAGCTATGTCGAATAGCTGGCGCTTATCGAGGCCGGTGGGGACAATGACCTGGACCACGGCGATAAGGCTCCCGCGAGAGATCATGCCCTGACGCGGCATGCCACGGCGCTCGACCCTGATCTGTTGGCCATACTGGCATCCTGCGGGAATCTCGACCTTGACGCGCTCGCCCCTCATGATGCCGTCGACCGTCACCGTAGTGCCTACGATGGCCTCAAGGGCATCCACGCGCACGGTGGTGTAGAGGTCGTCTCCCTGGCGCTCGAAACGCTCGTCCTGGGCAACCTCGATGCTCACGACAAGGTCACCGGAGACGTCACCACGAACGCCCGCCTCACCCTTGCCCGCAACGCGGATGGTCTGGCCGGAGTGGACGCCTGCGGGTACCTTGACCTCGACGGCCTCGCGCGACGGGGTGCGGCCTTGGCCCTCGCACGTCTCGCAGGGCTTGTCGACGACCTTGCCGGATCCATGGCACACGGGGCAGGTGGTCTGGGTTTGCATCTGGCCAAAGATGGTACGTTGGACCTCGATGACACGGCCGGTGCCGTGGCAGCGGTCGCAGGTGCGCTCGCGTCCGCCCTCGGCAACACCCGTACCGCCGCAGTCGTCGCACGGGGCCAAACGGTCATAGGCAATGGTCTTGGTCACACCGGCTGCCGCCTCGGCAAGCGTCACCGTGAGACGGATTCCCATGTCGCGGCCGCGCGTACGAGACACACGAGAAGTGCCGCCCGAGGCGCCGCCGCCAAAGAAGGAGTCGAAGATGTCGTTGATGCCAAAGCCCGACCCGTTGAAGATGTCGGACATGTCGACATAGTCCGAGCCAAAGCCGGCAGGGCCGTTCTCGTCGCCATAGCGGTCGTAGTTCGCGCGCCTGCGCTCGTCGGAGAGGACCGAATAGGCCTGGTTGACCTCCTTGAACTTCTCCTCGGCATCGGGGTCGTCGGAGACGTCGGGATGGAGCACCCGTGCCTTCTTGAGAAAAGCCCTCTTTATCGTCTTTGCGTCCGCATCACGAGGCACGCCGAGGACCTCGTAGTAGTCCTTCTTCGAATCCAATCTCACCAAACTCCCGATGCCACCCCAACCCCGGGGCCAAAACCTGCAGACATGGCACCGCCGTAGCAGCGCGTACAAGGGTCTTCTCTACCCAAAGGCACGCCCGACGAACGCGAGAAAAAGCCGGGGGCGCAAGTTGCCTTGACCTACCAGAGAAAGCCGTAGTACCTCGTGCCTGGACTTGCCGCCGTGCACGAGAACATCGACACCATGAGCAGGGCGATGAGCAGGCCAGTGGTAGCTCCGTTGCCCAAGGAGGCAAGAGCGTTTCTCCACCAGTGCGAATTGCTCTTGAAGCCGCCGCCACGCACCACGAAGACGGCACCCACCACCGCAATGACAATGATGAACGCAAGAAGCCCCGAAAGCGTGTTTGCAAGCGCGCCAAAGACGAGGAACGGCACGTCAAAGCCGAGAATCTGGAAGCCCATGGCCTGGTAGGGATTGAGGCGCTCCTCCGGGACCACGACCCTGCAGACAAAGTCGCCCGACGCCGAGCCGTTGGTTCCCGCGTTGCCCATGCCCTTTACGCGGATGAGGTCGCCATCGTGGGAGCCCGCAGGGACGTTCACCACGACCTCGCTCGCCGTGAGGACGCGCCCCGAGCCACCACAGGCCTCGCAGGGGTCTGCGACCACGCGGCCGGTACCCTCGCACTCCGGGCACTCCATGTCCATGACGCCAAAACCGAAGAGGCCGGTGAGATCCACCGAGATGCGTCCCGTACCGTGGCAGGTGGGGCAGGTCTCCGAATGCTCGGTCTGGACGGAGCCCTTACCCTGGCAGACCTCGCACGCGGCATAGCGCTGGTAGGTGACGCCGCGGCTGGCGCCCTTCTGGGCCGTGGCGGCATCAACCGTGAGGTCAAAGACCACATCCGAACCCACGCGCGGGTTGTAGGAGCGAGATCGGCCACGCGTGGAGGAGCGACGGGCATACCCGTTGGTGCCAAACGGGAAGCCCCAGCCAAAGGGGTCTCCCCCGCCGTAACCGCCAGCATAGGGCGAGCCCGTAGAACCCGTGGGACCCGAAAACGGTGAGCCCGAGCGCATGGCATCGTAGCGGGAGCGCTTCTCGGAATCGGAGAGAACGGCGTATGCCTCCGAGACCTCCTTGAACTTCTCCTCGGCGTCGGGAGCCTTGTTGACGTCAGGGTGAAGCTTGCGGGCCTTCTGCTGGAAGGCCTTACGGATGTCCTCCGTCGAGGCGTCCTTGTCGACGCCGAGGATTGCGTAGTAGTCCTTGTCGTTCATCGAAGCCATGCGAAGTCTCCTGCCGAGATTGGGGCGGGCCCTCGATGGGTCCGACTTCGCACGATTGTAGCCGGAAGGCGGTATTTCTATACAGGGCGGGGACACAGCCCAACGCATTTACCATGAGGCAAGGGGACTGTCCCCATGTCCCACTACCGGCGCGAGGCCGCGGAGAGGTCGATGCCGATGGGACGATAGGTCACTCCACACTCGTCGAGCACGTGCTTGGAGATGAGGTTGTCCTCGGTGCCATCGTACTTGTCATCCAGGTAGACGACCTCGCCGACACCCGCCTGGACGAGTGTCTTGGCGCACTCGTGGCATGGGAAGAGCGTCACGTAGACGGTGGCTCCGGCCATGTCCTTGAGCGAACCTCGATAGTTGAGAATGGCGTTTGCCTCAGCGTGGATAACGTAGCTGTGCTTATCGTGCAAGGGGTCGCTCGAAGTGCCCCAGGGGAAGTCTGCGTCGGCAAGCGCCGAGGGCGTCCCGTTGTAGCCCACGGAGAGGATCCTGTGGTTCGTGTCCGCGATGCAGGCCCCTACCTGCGTGTTGGGATCTTTGCTCCTCAGGCTCGCCGCAATGGCAACCCGCATGAAGAACTCATCCCAAGAGATAACGTCTGTTCGCTCGCCAGCCATGGTGTTCCCTTCTAGTTCGGTCGCCCCAAAGGAGAGGACGTAGATTGCAATTTGGCCTAGCATGCCGTGAGGGAGCCGACAAATCAAGATGTTTACGTTCCGACGGTGGGTCGTGGTAACTGGAAGTCCGCCTGCGAGGGCCATTCCACCCGCAATGCCTAGGGGCTGCGTCTCACCAGCGTCTCGGTATCCCCCGCCAGGTCCCACAGCCCGCCGTAGAGCTCGTTGCCCAAAAGCCAGCCCTTTTCAGTTGGGGCGAGCGAGTCATCAAGACGCCCCTCCCCCACAAGGCGCTCCAGCCTCTCATCAAGAGATGGGCCGAGGATGCTGCGAGCATACGAGACGAGTCCCGCGTCAAGGTCACGCGCAAGGCGCGCGCCGAGCATGAGGTCCTCGGCCACCGCCTGACGTTCGGTGAGGAACTCCTCTTCAAACGAGAGAGACGCGAGGCCACGGTTATTGGAAATCTCATCTCTTCCGGAAAGAACCTTGAGCCGTACGCGAGTCATTCCGTCAGGTAGAGGCCCAAGTTGGGGGCAGACCTCAAGAAGCCTGAGATAACCCTCGGCAGTGAGCATCGATGCAGCCCCGGTACCCAGACCCAAATAGGGCCTGCCTGTCCAGTACACCTGGTTATGCAGGCACTCCTTGTCAGCCGAACGGGCATAGCTTGCCACTTCGTACCTGTGAAAACCATAATCCTCAAGCTCAACTTGAGCTTGTTTCATCCTGGAGGCTTGCACGTCTGGAGAGTTCCATATGGGTTGCTCATCACCGACTCTTCTCGCAAGAGTGGTGCCCCCCTCTATTTGGAGGGGGTAGATGCTCACGTGCCCAACGCCCAGCGAGGCAGCCCCCTCGAGAGTGGTCCGCCACGAGGCAGGCGTCTGGCGCGGTATGGCGCACATGAGGTCGCAGGAGACGTCAAGCCCGCTCAAGACGGCAGCCCGGACGCGGTTGCGGGCCTGTTCTGCATCGTGGATTCTGCCAAGCTCGACAAGCTCGGCATCGCAAAGGCTCTGTACGCCCATGGAAATCCTAGTGGCTCCGGCCGACGCAATGTCAGCGAGAACCCCATCGGTCAGGGAGTCTGGGTTTGCCTCGCACGTAAGCTCGCAAAGCCCGCGAGCGTCGGCGGTGACGCGTCGAACAAGGCCCCCCAGCCCCTTGCCTAGGAACGTGGGCGTGCCGCCGCCAATGTAGGCAGTCTCGCACCTTTCGAGAAAGCCGAGAGACGCAACCTGCTCCACTTGCTCTGCCAGCGCTTGGGCATAGGGCTGCGACAAGCCGCCACCACGTGGCGTCGCCCAGGAGGCAAAGTCACAGTATGCGCACTTCTTGGCACAGAAAGGCACATGCAGGTAGAGGGCATCTGCACCTGTGACGTGAAGGCGCTCGGACCAGCCGACACTCCGCCCGAGCCCGTATCCGTCAGGCATCTTGGAGCATCCGTTCCGCGGCATCTGCCACGGCAAGGTAGTCGTCAAGGGTCCGGCAGGTTACTGCCATGCCGCGGACCCGTGCCGCCTCCGGCATGCCGCGCAGGTACCACCCAGCGAGGCTTCGCGCACGCTTGAGATGTGCGCCCGTTGCAGCAAGAAGGCGCACATGGCAGCGAAACGCGGCGATCTTCTCGCGTGAGTCGTGGACACGCGGCCCCTCTCCTGCGAGAATTGCTGCCGCATCCCCAAAGATCCACGGGTTGCCGTAGCTTCCCCGGGCAATCATCACAGCCCCCACACCGGTCTCGGAGAGCATTCGCGCCGCAGCCGAGGCAGACGAGACGTCTCCCGATCCAATGACGGGCACGCTCACCGCGTCGGCCACGCGACGAACGCAGTCCCAATCGGCCTCGCCGTGGTAGAGCTGATTGGCAAAGCGGCCGTGGACGGCGATGGCAGAGGCCCCAGCGTCCTCCATGGCACGGGCGAAGTCCGGAGCGACCTCCTCGCCCATACGCCTGCCACGACGAATCTTCACCGTCACCGGCACGGCTCCGCCCGTCCCTTCGATGCAGGCGCGCACAAGCCTGCCTGACAGCCCGAGGTCATCCAGGAGGGCGGACCCTTCGCCCTTCTTGGTCACCTTGGGGACGGGACAGGCCATGTTGACATCAATGAGGGCAAGGCGGTCCCCCAGGCGCTCGACGACACTCGCAGCTGCCTCGCGGAAGAACTCCGGCTTTGATCCAAACAGCTGCACCGCAACGTCGGATTCCGTCTCGGCAGGGTCCACGAGTTCCCAGGTCTTCTCGCCACCGAAGTGCAGCCCTGCGCATGAAACCATCTCTGTGTAGGCAAGGCCCGCTCCGCCCGCGCGTGCCATGGTTCGGTATGCCGCGTCAGACACGCCTGCCATGGGAGCCATGAGAAGGGGGTTGTTCCCCAACCTCAACTTGAGGCCGAGTCCACCCGCTGCCATGGGGGCAGGCGGCAACTCGCCCAAAAGCCCAGCTGTCGGCCCCCATTCGGCCAGAACTTGGGAAGGCGTCATTCGTCGTCCACCTTGAGGACGGCAAGAAAGGCCTCCTGCGGCACCTCGACGGAGCCGATGGACTTCATGCGCCTCTTGCCTTCCTTCTGCTTCTCGAGAAGCTTGCGCTTGCGCGAGATGTCGCCACCGTAGCATTTGGCGAGAACGTCCTTGCGCACCGCCTTGACCGTGGAGCGCGCGATGATCTTGTTGCCAATGGCCCCCTGAATGGGCACCTCGAACTGCTGGCGCGGGATGATCTCCTTGAGCTTGTCGCACAGGCTGCGCGCCATATCGTAGGCACGGTCTCGTGGGACGATGAACGAGAGGGTGTCGACTTGCTCGCCCGAAAGGAGAATGTCGAGCTTCACGAGGTCGCTGGTGCGGTAGTCGCCAATCTCGTAGTCGAGTGACGCGTAACCCTTGGTACGGCTCTTGAGCTGATCAAAGAGGTCCAAGATCAGCTCGGCCAGCGGGATGTCAAAGTGGATCTCGACGGACTTCTCCGAGAGGTAGACCATGTCGCTCGTCTCGCCACGATGGTCGACCACAAGCTGCATCACGGCACCCATGTAATCTGGTGGGACAATGACCTTTGCCTTGAGGTAGGGCTCCTCGATGTGGCCTATGCGGGTTACGTCCGGAAGGTCCTGAGGGCTCGTGATGTCGATCATCTCGCCATCGGTCTTGAACACGTGATAGTCGACGGAGGGTGACGTGGCGATAAGGTCGAGGCCAAACTCGCGCTCAAGGCGCTCCTTCACGACCTCCATGTGGAGAAGGCCGAGGAATCCCACACGGAAGCCAAAGCCAAGGGCAACGCTCGTCTCGGGCGACCAGATGAGCGAGGGGTCGTTCACCTTGAGCTTCTCGAGGGCGTCCCGAAGGTTCTCGTACTGCTTGTTGTCGATGGGGAAAAGGCCCGTGAAGACCATGGGCTTTGCCTCGTGGTAGCCGGGGCATGCCTCGGCACAGGGGCGCTCCTCAGAGGTGATCGTGTCACCGGTCTTGACCAGCGCAGGGTCCTTGAGGCCCGTGACCACGTAGCCCACCTCGCCCACGCCCAGCTCGTCAAGCGGCGTCTCGACGGGGCGCTTGCAACCCACGCCATCACAGAGAAACGTGTCACCGAGCGCCATCATGCGCAGGCGGTCGCCCCTCCTGATGCTGCCATCAAAGACGCGCACCGTGGCTACGACGCCCCTGTACTCGTCGAAATACGAGTCCAGGATAAGGGCCTTGAGCGGCGCCGTAGCATCGCCCTTGGGAGGTGAGACGAGATAGACGATGGCCTCGAGCAGGTCATGGATGCCCTCGCCGGTCTTGCCCGATACAAGCACGGCATCCTCTGCTGGGATGGCCAGGTCCTCCTCGATCTCCTTCTTGACCTCCTCGGGATGGGCCGATGGTAGGTCGATCTTGTTGATGGCAGGCACGATGTCGAGGTTGGCATTCATGGCCAGCGTCGCGTTGGAGACGGTCTGCGCCTCCACGCCCTGCGTGGCATCGACGACGAGAACCGCGCCCTCGCAGGCGGCAAGCGAACGGGAGACCTCGTAGGTAAAGTCGACGTGTCCCGGCGTGTCGATGAGGTTGAGCTGGTAGGACTCCCCGTCATCGGCATCGTAGACTATGCGCACGGCATTCGACTTGATGGTGATGCCGCGCTCGCGCTCGATGTCCATGGTATCGAGGAGCTGGTCGGCCATGTCGCGCTCGTCCACCGTGTGGGTGAGCTCCAGGATGCGGTCCGAGATGGTCGACTTGCCGTGGTCTATGTGCGCAACAATCGAGAAGTTGCGGATGTGTGAGGTGTGTGTCGTCTTCATGCGAGACATCATAGCGCATGCCCCGCACGTCTCGCCTGAGCCAACCGCTGGAGGCCGGAGTTCATCGCTTTCTCTCGAATTCAGGTCCTACTGGCCCGCGGTCGCGATTGCCTGCTTCGCGAAAAGGCACCGCCAACAGGTGCAGATGCCAAGCCCCAACGACTCCCGACATGTGAAGTTTGCCCGATGAATGCCCAAAGCCCAAGAATCGCCCCGAATAGAGGGAACCAATGCTGATGGCTCTGCTATACTGCTCTAGTTGACCTCGCCGTGTCTGGTGCGGAACCCCCACTTCCCACCTACTAGCTCTTAAGAGGCCCCTAGGAACAAGCATTTGAAAGGATCCGCACCGTGGCAAACATCAAGTCTCAGAAGAAGCGCATCATCACTGCTGAGAAGGCCCGCATGCGCAACAGGGCAGTCCGCTCCGAGCTGAAGACCTACGTCAAGAAGGTCCACGCCGCCGTCGAGGCCGGCGACGTCGAGGCCGCCCAGGCCGCAGCCAACGCTGCATGCCGCAAGCTCGACAGGGCCGCTGCGAAGGGCATCATCCACAAGAACCAGGCCGCCGACCGCAAGTCCGGCGTCCAGAAGCTTGTCAACTCCATGAAGTAGAGCCGCCCCCCTGAGATGGCACGAACCTTCGGGAGCCCGGTGCATGCCGGGCTCCTTTTTTTGGCGAGAAAAGGTCCACCCCCCTCCTCGCGCCCGGTCAGGCGACTGCTAGGCGCACACCCCACAGATGGTCGCAATAAGCGAGAGAAACGCTGATTCGGAGTCTGCCGACCCCTTGAGGGCACGTTCGCACGCGGCACATGCGGCCAGATCATGCTCGAGCTCATCCGGCCCAAAGCGACGGGCCCAGCGGACGTAGTTCCTCACCTGCCAGTCCTGCTTGCCCAACGCCCTCGCAACGTCTGCGCCCTCACCACGGGCGTCGAGTGCACGCGCACAAATCAACTCGCGGATGCGAATGGTTGCAAGTGTAAGCAGCCCCACCTGAGAGGAGCCCCTGAGCAGCGCGAAGAGCTCCAACGACCTGCGGGCATCTCGCTCGCTCAGGCGGTCCAGAAACTCCCACGGCTTCACCTCGGCGATGCGGGCAACGTTTCTCTCGACGTCCGAGAGCGTCACCTGACCTTGTCCGCCCTTGAGTGCGGAGAGCGTGCGCAGCTGGGTGTCGAGCATGGTGGTCGACTCGCCCACGCGGTCCACAAGCGCCCGCGCCGCCTTCTGGTCTATCGAGAGGTCGTGAGAGCGAGCGAGCTTCTGCACGTATGCGGGAAGGTCCCTTTTCGTAGCTGGCGTGCAGTCGATAATCGCCTTGGCGCCAACCTTCGCCACCGCCTTGTAGAGGCGGGTTGACTTTGCGAGGGTGGTTGCCGAGAGAAGCAACGTGCAGACGGGGTTGGGGTCTTTGAGGTAGCTCACGATGGCTTCTGAGACGGGCTTGGGGAGCTTGTCGGCAGGTTCGATGATTACGATGCGCGGCGAGTTGCCCACAGGCATCGTGTTGAGAGACGAAATCACGCCAATAGGGTCCATATCTGCCGAAGGCGTAATTTCATCAAGATTGAACGCCGCAAGGCCTTTGTCCAGATAGCCCTTAAGGCGCGTGACCGCGCTTTTGCGCTTGAGTTCGTCTGCGCCCACCACCAGATATGCCGGCAGCAGCTTTGCCGTCTTTGCCATGCGTCCCCCTCATCAAGTAGACCTCCCTACTTTGCCACAACCCGAGCATCGTTACAGGCCAGACACAAGCGCTTCTCCCGCCTCTCTTCCCAGCGGGCACTCCGTGGAGACGATTGGCCCCTCGACTCCTGGCCGGACGGTGACGCACCCAACATCCTTTGTACAGAGAAATAGCGAACCCGCGCCCTCGAGAGCATCCACGCACTCCGCGCGTGGGTGACCGTACCTGTTCCCCTCCCCAGCACTTGCCACAGAGACCTCGGGATCGAGGCGGGCCGCTTCATCAGCCGTCACAGAGATCTCGGAGCCATGGTGTCCCACCTTGAGAAAGTCGATGTCGCCCACATCGCCACGGGCAAGGCAGGCACCCGTCTCGTCCTTCTCGGCGTCACCAGTGAGCAGAGCCGAAAGCGTGCGACCTCCCCGCTCGCAAGAAAGCGAGAGCATCACGGAGTCCGCATTGTCGTTCCCTGTGACCTCCCCGACCGGCGAGACCACGCGAAGCAGGAACGACCCTACGAGGATGGAATCCCCATAGGAAAGCTCCTCCGCATCGTGGCCCGTGAGCTTGATGACGCTCTCACCAAGCGAGGCCGGCATATTGTCTGCTACACCCTGGGCGACAAGCACGCGTTCACAGCCAACGCGACCCGCCAGGTCATCGATGCCTCCCACGTGGTCGTCGTGGAGGTGGGTCAGTACGATGGCATCCAGGTGGATGATGCCCTGCCTTGCAAGCTCTTGGGCTACCACCTCGTCCGGTCCCGCATCAATAAGCACGGCCGCACCGCCATCCGCCACGAGAATGGCGTCACCCTGGCCCACGTCCAGAACCGTGACCCTGGTGGGTTGCAGGAAGCGAAGGCCGAGCAGAGCCACCGACGCAACTGTGACGAGCACCGCCACAGCCCCCGCAAGATGCCGGCGCCTGGGAACGGGCCACACCACATAGAGCGCGACCCACAGAGCACAAAGCACCGCCGGCAAGACGATGCCTCCCACCTCTACAGGAATGCAGGCAAGCGGAAGCCTCGCCAGGGCGGAGAGCAGCGTGCAGAACACGGCAGACACCTCCTTCGCAGCGCCAAGAGCCGGCGCTTGCAAAGCCGGCAGCGGCGTGAGGAGGGCTGCACCCAAGCCCAGCGAGACCAGACCGGCAAAGAGCGGTGCCAGCATGAGGTTCGCCAGTGGTGCAATGAGCGAAACCTCCCCAAATACCGGGCAGGTCAGGGGTAGCGTGAAGAGCTGCGCGACCAGGGAGACGCCAAGGACGTCGCAAGAGTCTGACCTCAGGCGGCCAAGTGCGCGCGTAATCCCCGGAGTCCGCCCCCTGTGGTGCTGCGAGCTTCTCGTGAGCACATCGAGCACGTGACTGGAATGGCTGCCAAAGAGGCAGATTCCCACCACCGAGGCAATCGAGAGGAGAAATCCCAGCTGACCGGAGGCAAAGGGGTCGAGCAGGGCCATGACGAGGGCGGCTGCGCACGTCGAGGAAAGCGCGTGGGACCTTCTCCCCACAAGAGTTCCGCCAAACGATATGCAGTTCATGATGCCTGCACGCACGGCGGACACAGGTGCCCCACAGAACGCGATGAAAAGCGCACCCACACCGAGCGTCAGCGTCCCGCGCATCCCGGGCTTCAACCGCGACCTGCCAAGCATGGCGGCAAGGGCACCCGTGAGGATGGCAAGGTGACCCCCGGAGACCGCAACGAGGTGGGAGACCCCGCAGGTGGAGAAGGCACCGTCTAACCCCCGTGAGCGTATAGGAGCGCGATTGCCGCAGACGCTGCCGGCAAGCACGGCCGCGGCATCGCACGAGTAGGGCGAGAAGGATGCAAGCACAGCCCGCCTCATGCACAGCACGGTGCCCAGAGGACCTTCCGCCCCGCGCACAGACGTCACGCGGATAACCGACACCGTACCCGCGATGCCCTGCATGCGCGAGGAGATGCCCCATTCATCATCACCGTTGGGCTCAAACCTCCCCACGCAGCGCACACGCGAGCCACACTCGAGCTCGACGGAGGAGCTGAGCCAGACCATCCCCACCTCCGTCCCTTCGCTTCCCCTCGCGCGGGCGCGTCCCCACCACCCGTGCCCGCCCTCGGTCATGTCCCCCTCCACTTGCAGCTCCCATGCAGAGACAGGAGTCGTCGAGAGCGACTGCGCGGCATCAAGGACCCGCCCGAGTGCAAGCCACCCGAGAAGAGCGCCGGCAAGCGCCGTAGTGGCAACAAAGGCGAAGGCAACCGGTACCTGTGGCACCTGCTTGCCGCCACGCATCGCCCCGCGGAAGAGCGCGAGAGGGACGCCGACCGCTCCAAGTGCAACCAGAGCACCCACGAGAAAGGCCGTGGAGTTCTCTTTCGGCGCCATTCCATAGCATAGGACCATGCGCTCTGCAGCGATGGTGGCCACCAAGCCCCAAAGCGTCATGGGAATCGTCGGACGCGCGGGCATTCGAGCGTCGCGTCTCTCGATGACGGCCCGCTTCGCAATCTCAGACACGAATCTTGTCCTTGATCTTGGCGAATTTCTTCTCGCCTATGCCCGAGACCCGCATAAGGTCTTCCGTGCTGGTGAAGGCTCCATTGGCCTCTCGGTCACGGATAATCTCTGTGGCGGTTGCCTCACCGATGCCAGGAAGCGTCGTGAGCTCCGCTGCCGTCGCGGTGTTGATGTTCACAAGGGCGTCGGCCGAAGCGCTTGAGACGCTGCCATCAGGCGACGCCACAACGCCAGAGGACGATGCCGAGCCATTGCCTCCCTCCGTTGCTACGGTCTCTCCTACGGCGGGTACATGTACCTTCTCGCCATCAGTGAGAGGCTCGGCAAGGTTCAGCCGCGATGTATCAGACCCTTCCGCTAGCCCACCTGCCGCTTCAACTGCGTCGTTCATGCGCAAAGCGTCACCTTGGAGGCTGTAAACCCCGGGGTTTGCCACCATGCCATCGACGTGCACCACTATGGTGGGCGTCTCATCTGTGGGCGCAGCGTTAGCAGCGTTGCCGTCCTCGTCCTGGACGGGTTCCCCCACCGGCCCAACCTCGGCCACAGCGGCCTCGCCTCGCTCAATGGCAAAGGACTCCGCTGGCTGGCGCAAGAGAAAGCTGATTCCGGCAATTGCCACAAGAGCCACAACGAGCACGGTTCCCGCAATCCCAGCCATCAGCGCCGGCGAGAGCCCCGCCCTTCTCGCCAGAGCGCGCGCCCTGCACCGAGCCCGTGCGCCCATGCCTTCATGCACTCTTGATTCCTGTGCCATCACTACCACCTCCATACGCCAATGATGGGGGTGCAATCGAGTTGTCCGGCCATCCTTCTCAGAAAGCCCGGCAGGATGCTGGCAGCATGCTGGCACGTTACTGTCAGAAAGCATTGTTATTGCAGGAAAAAAGGTATGTGAGAGATGCTTTTCCTGTTATCGCGCACAACCGCTCGCAGCGTTTTCGCAGGCGCGAATGGCAGGATTTCTCCCGAGCGGCAATGAGGCGCTCTGGAGTGTCCCCTGATGTCGCCGAGGGGCTTCTTGCAAAATGACGCCGCAGGCGTCAATTCCGCAGGCGTTACCTGCAGAGAACGCCCCTATGGCGCAGGTTGGCACCATAGGGGCGTTGCTGCGTACGCGATATCTACGTAAACGTGCCTTGCGACGGGCACCGCTCGAGGAGAGCCGCCGCACTACCGCATCCCCTCACCGTCGCAGGGAACAAGCGACGAGTGGTGCGTGCGCAGCGGCCCCTTGGGTGCATGGTAGCTCGGGCATTGAGAGAAGTCCTCGTACTCGATGGAATCCACCAGCGAGTTCACCATGGCCTCATGGTCGAAGAGCTCCCACGCGTCGAGCACCTCGCGCATGCGCGCGTGCGTCTCGGGACGGCGCGGCATGAACAGCGTGCAGCAGTCGGGAGCCGTCTGCGAGGAAATGTCATAAGTCCCCAGCTCTTGGGCACGCCGGATGATCTCCTGCTTATCCGAGCCGATAAGAGGCCGCAGTACGGGAATCGTAACGGCCTGGTTCACGGCAGCGATGTTGTCGAGCGTCTGCGAGGCCACCTGTCCCAAAGACTCGCCCGTAACGATGGCCTTTGCGCCCTCGAGCCGTGCGACCCTCTCGGACACCTGGTACATGACGCGTCTATACATGATGATGCGCAGGCTCTGCGGCACTACAAGCGAAATCTGGCGCTGGCACTCGCCAAACGGCACCACGTACATGCGGCCCACCACGCCCGAGGGCGCCAGTGCCTCGACAATGTCATGGCACAGGTACTCGCTGGTATCGGATGTCATGGGCCTGCCCGAGAAGTGCACGGGAATGCAGGTTGCGCCACGCCTTCCGACCATCCACGTGGCCACAGGCGAGTCAAAGCCACTCGAGAGCAGCGTCACGACCTTGCCTGCCGTGCCCACGGGAAGCCCGCCCACACCCGGCATCGAAGCCGCATAGACAAAACTCGAGCCCTGTACCACATGCACCACCACGGTAACGTCGGGGTCATGCATCTGGACGAGCTTGCCAGGGAATGCCTCGCAAAGCGCAGACCCCACAATGTGGTTCATGTCGATGCTATGCACTGCATAGGTGGTCGAGCTGCGCCGCGCATGCACCTTGAAGGTGGAGAACTCCCCCGCCTCGCGCAGTGCGCGAATGGCGGCAGCGCTGTACTCCCCCTCGTCAAGCCCGCACTTATAGGCAAGCGAGACGCGTGCGACGCCAGGCACCTTGGCGATAGCATGGGCCATCTCTGGCGTAGCCATGCGGTCCTCGGTCTCGACCACAATGTAGCCAGAGATGCGCTGAACGTTCGAGACGGGAAACGCCTTGAGGGCGCGATGCAGGTTGGTCACGAGCTGGTTCTCGAAGGTCGAGCGATTCTTTCCCTTGAGGCCAATCTCGTGGTAGTGGACCAGGCAGAGTCTCTCGGTCATGGCCTACTGAATGCCCGCATTCTCGCCGCGAATGGCCTCGTCGAAGTCATCCTGGACAAAGCTAAGGGTGCCGTCAGCGATCTCGCCCATCGCGATGGAGACCGAGTCCTTGCCAGACGCGATGGTGGTGATATCGTCGAAGTCCTGGATGGCCGTAACGCGAAGGTGCTGGCCACGCAGCATGTTGTTGATGTCGCATGCGCGCTTGGAAGCAACCGAGCAGAGCAGGAACGGGTTGTGCTCGGTACTCTCGAGCAGGGTATCGATCTCGGGCTTAATCACTGACATCTTTGGTAGATCCTCCATTTGACTCGTACAGGTCGATGGTTCGCTCGAGCTCACCAGCGGCACGCTCGAGGTCATCGTTCACAATCCTCTCGTCGTAGGACTCAGCCATAGCCATCTCGCGCCGCGCATTCTCGAGTCGGCACTCGATGGACGCCTCATCCTCGGTACCGCGGCCACGCAAGCGACGCTCGAGCTCATCCATAGATGGCGGCTCGACAAACACGAGAACCGCATCAGGATGAATGCGGCGCACGTTAAGGCCGCCCTGGACATCAATCTCCAAGATGAGCGACCTCCCCTCGGAGAGGTTCCTCCTCACCTCGGAGAGCAGTGTGCCATAGCGGTGCCCGTGCACGTTGGCCCACTCAAGGAACTCGCCCTGGCCCACCCGGCGAGAGAACTCGGCGTCATCGAGAAAATAGTACGAGACGCCATCAACCTCCCCGGGCCTAGGAGGTCGCGTTGTAGCCGAAACCGTCAGGCCAAGCGAGGGGCGGTCGCCACGAACCTTTGCGACCAGGGTCCCCTTGCCCACGCCTGACGGTCCAGATACGACGAAGAGCCTAGCGGAGCGCTCCACTACTTGGAAAGCGCCTCGATGAGCTGTTCGCGCTGACGGGCACCAAGCCCCTTGACGCGACGGGTGGCGGAGATGCCAAGCTCGTCCATGATCTTGGCGGCCTTGGCCTTGCCATAGCCAGGGAGGGACTCGATGAGCGCAGAGACCTTCATGCGGTTGGCGATGGGGTCATCGGAATCGAGGACCTCCTCGAGGGTGACCTTGCCACTCTTGATCTTCTCGCGAAGCTCGGCACGCTCATGACGAGCCTTGGCGGCCTTCTCGAGTGCTTCCTTGCGCTGCTCATCGGTAAGCTGGGGTAGAGCCATTGTTCCTCCAAACATCGAGACAAACTGCTATGAGGGGCTGGGAGGGAACCACAGGACCGCCCCAGCGACACAATTAGCTAGTTTGCCAATTCCTCGACCAGTTTACAAGTCTTTTATCACTACTAGCAGCAGGAATGCAGCGTATACACAATCAGATCGAAATGAGCGCACATCCAAAGGCACAAATTGCACATCTGGGATGCACAGAAACGCCCCTGCTAGTGGCAGAGTTCGCCTACGATGGCCTCCATCGCGGCAGCGGGGTCCCCTGCCTGCGTGATGGGCCTGCCCACCACGAGCTTCGAGGCACCGGCGGCAATGGCGGCAGCAGGTGTGGCGATGCGGCGCTGGTCGCCTGCGACAGCACCGGCAGGGCGCACACCGGGCGTCACGATCAGGGCCTCCGGACCGAGAAGCGTGCGCATCTCGGCAGCCTCCTGCGGGGAGCACACAATGCCATCGGAGCCCGCACCTACGGCAAGGCTTGCGAGACGGGCGACCTCCTCCTCAAGCGGGCGCTCGATGCCGATCTCCTCGAGCAGGGACTGGTCCATGCTCGTAAGGACCGAGATGGAGACGAGCTGGGTGCGCTTTCCGCCTCGTCCCTTGGCCGCAGCCTCTACCCCCTCACGGGCAGCAGCGACCATGGCAGAAGAGCCCAGGGCGTGGATGGACAGGATGTCCGCACCGGAGAGCGACGCAGACTCAACAGCACCTCTCACCTGGAACGGGATGTCGAACACCTTGAGATCGAGAAAGACTGAGAGACCGCGCTCCTGCATCGCATGCACGATGGAGGGTCCCTCTCGGAAGAAGAGCATCATCCCGACCTTGACCCACGAGGCAATGCCAGAGAGGGCGTCCGCAAGCTCGATGGCACGGTCGTGGTCGCAGTCCAGTGCGACGATAACGGCGTCGCGCGCTTCGTTCTCGCTTAGCATTCGAAGGCTCCTATCAGCTCGTTGATATCAGGTACACCCTGCTCGACAGCCCAGGCCTCAAGCTCGTCGACAACACGGGAAGCAGCGGCAGGGTCGTACAGGCTAGCAGTTCCCACCGATACCGTGGTGGCTCCCGCAAGAATCATCTCAGCCGCGTCCTCGGCCGTGGCAATGCCGCCGATGCCGTTGATGGGGATGCTCACGGCCTGCGCCGCATCCCACACCATCCGCACGGCGATGGGGTGTATCGCGGGACCGGAAAGGCCACCCGTGGGTCGCGAGAGCCTCGAGCGACGGGTGTGGACGTCAATGGACATGGCGTTCACAGTGTTCACCAGCGAGAGCGCGTCTGCGCCGGAAGCCTCGCAGGCGCGAGCTATCTCGGCCACACGCACGGGGGCCAGCTTGACGAGCAGTGGCCTTCTCGTCAACGGACGCACGGCTGACACGACCTCGGCCGCGTCGGCTGGCGTGCCGCCGAGGAGGCGCCCGCCGCGTGAAAGATTGGGGCACGAGACGTTGACCTCAATGCCCGCGGCCCATGGGGCCACCTCGTCGAGAAGCTCCACCGAGCGGCGGCACTCGTCAACGGAGTGACCCACGGCCTGCACGATAACCGCACAGCCGCGAGACGCAAGCTCGGCAAGGTAGGCGCCGTACTGCTCGGCAAAGGCGCGCGCACCGGGATTCTCGAGGCCCACGGAGTTGAGTATGCCAGAGGAGACCTCGCACACGCGGGGCGCGGGATTGCCGGGCCAGGGCTCGGCTGCCACGCCCTTGCAGGTCACGGCCCCAAGGCGCGCCACGTCGTAGAATCCCTCGAACTGCCAGGCGTGGCCGTAGGTGCCCGACGCAGTGTTGACGGGGTTCTTCATGCGAATGCCGCCAAGGTCGACAGCCATGTTCACCTTGCTCACCAGGCCACCTCCCTAGCGTCGAAGACGGGACCGTCCATGCAGCACGAGCGGCTGCTGCCATCGCGCATCGCCACGTTGCAGCAGCTGCAGGCACCAAAGCCGCAGCCCATCATGCGTTCGAGCGAGACCTGACAGGCCACACTAGCCTCCTCGGCGAGGCGGGAAACCCCCGCCATCATGACCGTAGGACCACAGGCAAACACGGTCTCGTAGATGCGCTCGGCGAGAAGGTCCGCCATGGCGCCTGTGGTGAAGCCGGCACGCCCCAGGCTGCCGTCATCGGTACACACGACCACACGGCCTTCCGGGTCCCCGGATGCTGCCCCGCACAGGAGGTCAACGTCAACGCCTACCAGCTTGGAGCCACGCTGGGCACCCACCACGGCGTCGAACGGCAGCCCCGCACGCATGAGCATCTCGGCTGCGGCGAGCACGGGTGGAAGGCCAATGCCTCCTGCCACGAGAAGCGAGCGGCCCTCTCCACCAGGCAGCCACCAGCCGTTCCCACAGGGGCCCACCAGCGTGGATGCGTCACCGCGACGCATGAGGGAGAGCCGGCGCGTGCCGTCGCCCACGACGGCATACTCGATGCGCACGGCATCCGCAGCCGCATCTGCCTTGGAAAATGACAGCGGCACCCTCAGGACCTGCGAGGCATCGCCGGGAACGGAAACCTCGACGAACTGGCCGGGGGCGAGAAGCCCCGCGACCCCGCTGGTAAAGACCATGCACCACGCGTCCTCGGCAACCCTCTCGTTCGAGACAACCTCGAAGTCGAAGAGCCGCGCACGTGCGCTGTCCCTTGCCGCCTTCACCTAGGCCACCACGCCGTTGGCCAGTGTGCGACGGCCGTCCACGAAGACGTCAGAGACCTGGCCGGTGAGGTGCCAGCCCATGAAGGCGGAGTTCTTGGACTTGCCCACCAGATAATCGGGCGTGACCTCGAACTCGGCAGTGGGGTCGACAAGGGTGAGGTCTGCGGCCGATCCGCGCTCGATGCACACGGGCGCAAGGCGCAGAATCTGCCTGGGGTTCACGGCCATGACCTCGACCAGGCGCTTCCAGCTCATGCGGCCCGTGTTCACGAGCTTGGTGAGCATGAGCGGCAGCGAGGTCTCGAGGCCAACGGTGCCAAAGAAGGCGATCTCCCACTCGCAGTCCTTCTCGTGCGGCGCATGCGGTGCGTGGTCGGTGACCACGCAGTCGATGGAGCCATCGAGGACGCCCTCGACGAGCGCCGCCATGTCCTTGGGGGTACGTAGGGGCGGATTCATCTTGAGGTTGGTGTTGTAGGCGGGGGTGATGTCGCCCTCGTTCAAGAAGAGGTGGTGCGGGGTGACCTCGCAGGTCACCGGCAGGCCCTCGGCCTTTGCCTTGCGCACGAGGCCCAAGCCCTTAGCCGTGGAGATGTGGGCGATGTGCAGGGGGCAGCCGGTGAGTCGGCACAGCTCGATGTCGCGGTAGATCTCGAGCTCCTCGCCAAGCGCGGGCCAGCCAAACATACCCAGGCGCGTGGAGGCCTTGCCCTCGTTGATAACGCCGTGCGTGGTGAGCGTCTCGATCTCGCAGTGTGCCGAGACCACGCGGTCGAACTGGGAGACGTACTCCATGCAGGTACGCATCATGCCGGCGCTCTGGACGCCGTGGCCGTCATCGGAGAAGGCGCAGGCGCCCTCCATGACCATGTCGCCAATCTCGGCGAGCTGCTCGCCCTTCTCGCCGACCGTAAGCGCACCGATGGGACGCACGTGGCAGAGGCCCGCCTGACGGGCGTGGTCGAGCTGGTAGCGAATCTCGGCGCCGGTGTCGGTCACGGGATCGGTATTGGGCATGGTCGCGACGTCGGTGAAGCCACCATGCGTTGCCGCGCGGGCACCGGTCTCGATGGTCTCCTTGTACTCAAAGCCGGGATCGCGGAAGTGCACGTGCATGTCCACAAGGCCAGGTACGAGGTACTTGCCGCGGGCGTCGATAACCTCACAGCCCTCGGGAGGCTCGAGGCCCTCCCCCACGGCAGCGACCTTGCCGTCATCGACGAGCACGTCACAGGCGTCATCGAGGTCGATCTGAGGATCGACCGCGTGCGCACCCCTAAGCAGAAAGGCCATTGTTCTCTCCTCCCAAAAGCAGGTACATCTCGGCCATACGCGTGAGGACGCCCGCGTTGACCTGGTCCAGGATGCGCGAGTGGGCGCAGTCGGCCACGTCGGCGTTAATCTCCATGCCACGGTTCATGGGGCCCGGGTGGCAGATGATGGCGGAAGGCTTCATGCGGTTCACGCGGGTCACGTCGAGGCCGTAAAGGCGGTTGTACTCACGGCGAGACGGGATGGCCGCGCCCTCCATGCGCTCGAGCTGCACGCGGAGCATGTAGACCACGTCCATGTCCTCGATCACGTCGTCGAGGCTTGCCGTCTGGGGGCAGCCAAACCAGTCCGGGTCATCCACCTGGAAGGTAGGGGGGCCCACGAGCGTGACCTCGGCACCCATGGTCTTGAGCGCTGGTGCCAGCGAGCCGCACACGCGGCTATGCGCGAGGTCGCCCACGACGGCGACCTTGAGGCCGTCCAGGTGGCCGAAGTTCTTGCGGATGGTGTAGAGGTCAAGCATGGCCTGGGTGGGGTGCTGGTGCTTGCCGTCTCCGGCGTTGATGACCACCGCGTCGGTGTTCTCGGTGATGCGCTGCGGCGTGCCGGCGAGCTTTGCGCGGCAGACGAACATGTCAACGTTCATGGCCGAGATGGTCTGGATGGTATCGGCGAGGCTCTCGCCCTTAACGACGGATGACGTGTTGCCACCCATGGAAAGCGAGTCTGCCGAGAGGCGCTTCTCGGCCAGCTCGAAGGAGCTCTTCGTGCGCGTGGAGGGCTCGAGGAACAGGTTCACGACGGTACGGCCACGCAACGCGGGGACCTTCTTGATGGCGCGGTTGTTTACCGACTCGAACGACGCGGCGGTATCCAGAATCTGGGTGATGTCATCTGCCGTGAGGCTGTAGGTGTCAATGAGGTTCTTGACCGAGAGCATTACCTCTCCCCTCCCTCGATGCCCCAGATCTCGACGCCGTTGTGGTCGTCGAGCGGACGCGCGCAGACGCGCACATCCTCCTCGTGCGAGGAGGGGACGTTCTTTCCGACATAATCGGCACGTATGGGCAGCTCGCGATGGCCGCGGTCGACCATCACGGCAAGCTGGACGGATTTGGGCCTGCCGTAATCCATGAGGGCGTCGAGCGCGGAGCGCACGGTACGACCCGTATAGAGGACGTCGTCGACGAGGACGATGTCCTTGCCGTCGATCTCGAAGGGGATGTGGGTGCCGTGGACGACGGGCTGGATGTGGCGCATGACGTCATCGCGGTAGAAGCTGATGTCGAGCGAACCGACGGGGGGACGTATGCCCTCGATCTTCTCGATCTCGTCAGCGAGACGGTTGGCAAGGGTCTCCCCGCGACGGATGATGCCAATCACCTGGATGTTTGCTGAGCCTTCGTTGTGCTCGATGATTTCGTGAGCGATGCGCGTTATTGCGCGCTCCATGGCCTGCCCATCCATGATGACGGCCTTGAGCCTTGGCTCTCCCATGGGACTCCCTTCAAAAAAGATGCCCGAACCGACGCAAGCCGGCACGAGACATCCCATGATGGAAGGCCATGTGTCTGGTTTGCTCGCATACGAATGGCGATGCGAACTCCCCTGAGCCTTGCGGGCATCTCGTGCGCGCTTAAAGGTCGTGGACACTTTACCACGAAGTTCTGGCACGGGAGGCCACAGGGCAGAAAACCATTATCGTGCGTACGCACGATGACCGCCTGCTGCCATGCCCTTCTCAGCCAACTGGACAAATGTCAGCGCAATGTCAGAAAGCGTCGATTGTGCGTACGCATGACCGAGCAATTCTGCCTAATGGCCTCTTCAGAAGGTCGAAATCGTCAAATTCCCACCATCGTGCGTACGCACGACCGCGGATTGTTGACAGGCGTTGGAGCCGGACCGCCGAAATTGCGCACAGCGGGGCCCGGACTCGCAAAGGCCCAGCCCCTACTCCCGTTCGAGTGAGCGATACGCCTCGCAGACCTCGTCCGTCTCGCCCAGCATGCGCATGTGGCCCTTCTCGATCCAGCACACGCGGTCGCAGATGCGCTCAACAAGACTGATGTCGTGGCTCACGAGAAGCACGGTCACGTTGTTGGACTCGACCAGCTCCTTAATGCGGCACTCGCACTTCTGCTGGAAGAGGAAGTCGCCCACAGAGAGGGTCTCGTCCACGATGAGGATGTCGGGCTCGGTCACCGTGGCGATGGCAAAGGCGATGCGCGCGACCATGCCCGAGGAGTAGTTCTTGAGGGGCATGTCCATGAAGCCATCGAGCTCGGCAAAGTCGACGATGTCCTGGAAGTGCTCCTCGATGAAGTCCTTCCGGTAGCCGAGGAGTGCGCCGTTGAGATAGATGTTCTCCTTGGCGGTAAGCTCCATGTCAAAGCCTGCGCCAAGTTCGATGAGGGGCGCGATGGTGCCCGCCACGTTGACCTTGCCGGACGAGGGCTCGAGCACTCCCGCGATGATCTTGAGCATGGTCGACTTGCCGGAGCCGTTGGTCCCTACCAGGCCAAACGCCTCGCCACGCTTGACCTCGAAAGAAACGTGGTCAAGCGCGCGGAACTCCTTGAACGTGAGCTCGTGCCTGGCGGCCGCAATGAAGTACTCCTTGAGGGAGTTGTACTGCTCGGAAGCGATGTTGAAGATCATCGAGACATCGTCAGCGAGAACCGCCGTGGGGGCGTCTGGTGACGGGACGGACGGACGCATGAAGCTGTTCTTGCCCGCCACAATGATCCAACGCTCGACGTTACCGAGGAAGCGCCTGTTGGAGTCCTCGATGTCCACGGCGATGCGGTAGCGTCCAGGTCGCTTTGGCACAAACTCCCAGGTGTACTGGGGAATGGTATGCCCCATGCGCTCAATGGTGGAATCGAAGTCGCCCTTCTCCCAGCTGCCGTCCAGGTTCCAGACGTAGTTGCAGAGGTAGCTCTCCCTCTCGACCCCACGAAAATGCGGTGTGACCTGGAGCGTGTCACCCACGCGGATGGATGTGGAGGAGAGGCCGAGAAAGACGCTTCCGCCGCCGTCCAGTTTGAGCGTGTCCTGCACTTTGTGCCACCTGACCTTACGGTTTGGGCCTGTGGGCGGTCGCTTGAAGCGACCGCCCGGCCTGGATGCTAGATGAAGAGGATGAAGCGATGCTCCTTGGTGCGAAATACCAGGTAGCCCAAGGCAAGCGAGACCAGCGCCCACACAACGCAGCTCACAATCACCTCGGTGGGAGGTATGGTCGCGTAAATCACCGTGTCACGCATGAAGGTGACGAAGTTGTACATGGGGTTTGCGTACATGAGAACGCGAACGGCATGGTAAGGGACCTGCTCGATCATCGAGACGGGCCAGAAGAGCGGCGTCGCATACATCCACGCCATGAGAAGAACGCCCCACAGGTGCACGAGGTCACGGAAGAAGACGGCGAGTGCCGAGAGGAGAAGCGAGAGTCCCACGCAGAACAGCATGAGCAGTGCGATGCAGACGGGGGCCAAAAGGATCAGGGGCGTAGGCGCCACGCCCTCCCATAACATGACGACAAAGACGGCGATAAGCGAGAAGAGGAAGTTGACCAGAGAGAACAGGACCTTCTCGACCGGGAAGACGGCCTTCTTGACACGCACCTTTTTGAGCAGCGGCGCCGCATCGATGATTGACATCATGCCGGAATTGGTTGAATCCGAGAAGACCTGCCACGTGATGTTGGCCACGATGAGGTATAGCGGGTAGTGCTCGATGTTGTCGTAGCGAAGGAAGAACGAGAAGACCAGCGACATCACAAGCATCATCAAGAGTGGGTTGAGCACGCTCCAGATGACGCCGAGGACGCTGCGGCGATACTTGAGCTTGAAGTCCTTCGAGACAAGTTCGCGCAGGATGAAGAGGTCGCGTTTACCCGCAGGATACCACGCGTCGCGCGCGGAGGTTACATGCACTGGGACCGCGGCGACAGGAGCTGTCACTGCTGCCTGATTCGCGTCCCTCTCCGCGGACTCGATGTCTGATGCCAAGGTTCCTCCCGTCGAAGGAATTATTGGGGCATATGTGCCCCCCGGGTGCCATGTGTTTGCAAAAATGCTAGCACAGGGGCTCAGCTGTCACATAAACGGCAGAGGGCTTAGCAGGCAGCGCCCAAGGCCAAGCGATGCAAAAAGTGGGGCGGCTGATGCCGCCCCACTCATCAAATTCTGGCTCCCCGGGCAGGATTCGAACCTGCGACACGCTGATTAACAGTCAGCTGCGCTACCACTGCGCCACCGGGGAATGTTCAATGTGAGAAATAAGTATACGGGTTGCCTCGAGGGATGCAACCGTCATTTTGAACTTTTTTCTCGCGACCAGATGCGAACGGCACTCCCCAACGGCACCAATACCCCACCCAGCCGACTCCCGCTTCACCCCACTACTGATGTTCTGTATCATTTCAATCGTTGGGCCTACCGCGCCCAACCGGCAGCGACGCCGAACAACGCTGGCTCGGGGCGGTCCGACCATGTGCCCAGGGAGACCGTTATGCCGATTTCACCGATCTGGAACTGCTCGGACGTTACTCTCGACCTGTCACGCCCCCGCGTGATGGGGGTCCTCAACGTGACCCCCGATTCTTTCTCCGACGGAGGGACGCATAACGCCCCCGAGGCGGCAATCGCGACGGCCGAGCGCATGTTGGCAGATGGTGCGGACCTTATCGACGTCGGGGGCGAGTCCACGCGCCCGGGATTCACTCCCGTTGAGCCAGACGAGGAGCTCCGCCGCCTGGAGCCCACGGTGCGCTGGCTTGTGAAGGAGGGTGCGCTCGTCTCGATTGACACGCGCCATCCCGAGGTCGCGCGCCGATGCGTTGACCTTGGCGCCCAAATCATCAACGACGTGACGGGCTTCTCGGACCCCAGGATGTCCAACGTTGCCGCAAGCTCCGGCTGCGGATGCGTGGTCATGCACTCGGGTCCCGTGTCTGGTGCGGCCACCAGCAGCTCCGCGGTCATGGCATCAGCCGACAAGGACGATCTGTCCGCCCTCATGGGTGGCGCCTCCGCGGGCGATAGATCTTGGGAGGCCGAGAAGGGCAGTCCGCTTCTCCCCGACTCCGCCCACGTCATGAAGCTACTTGGGGGGTATCTTCTCGACCGCGCTCACGACCTCGAGGCACATGGCGTCGCGGCATCTCGCATCTGCCTTGACCCGGGCGTGGGCTTTGGCAAGAGCCCCGAGGACAACATCGTCATTCTCCGCGCCACCAGTGAGCTGGCAAGCCTTGGATACCCCCTCATGTGCGCTGTTTCGCGCAAGCGCTTCGTTGGCACCGTAAGCGGCGTTGTCGCGGCAGCAGATCGTGACGATGCAACCATTGGAATCTCGCTTGCGGCGGTCGCTCGCGGGGCACGCATCCTGCGCGTCCACGACGTTGCCGGCATGGCTCAGGCCCTAGATGGGTTCTGGGCTGCCTCCGAGCCCTGGAGCTCCACCGTCACGCTTCCACTCTCCCTTGCCGCCAGCGCAAGCAGGCAGCAGGTCATTGCAGCAATAGACGGCATGCCCCTCTCCCGTGTGAGACAGGTCGAGGGCGGCGGCGGAGCGCTTCGCGTGACCGTCGAGACAGGGCTGGACAGCGTCCCATTCCAGCGTGCGGTTGATGCGGCCGTGGACGGGCTGGCAATGCTCGCTTCCCCAGCATCATGCACTCGGGATTCCCCCGAATGCAGCCACATCGTTTAGAGCTGCGCGTTGAGGCGCTGTTCAAGCGCAGGCTTGGGCATGGCGCCAACCATCTGGTCAACGATCTTGCCGTCCTTCAGGATGAAGAACGCGGGGATGCTCATGACCCCAAACTGCCGCGCAAGCTCCGGCTCCTCGTCGGAGTTGACCTTGCCGACCTTCACGCGGCCGTTGTACTCGTCTGCAAGCTGGGCAATCGTAGGCATCATCGAGCGGCACGGACCGCACCAGTTTGCGTAGAAGTCGACGAGGACGGGCCGTTTGCTGTCGAGAACCTCCTGCTGGAAGTTTCTGGACGTGAACTGGTACTCCATGACAAAACTCCTTCTCCGCTGTCACGTGACCGCCCTGGCTTTGCGGCGCTGGCCACGTGAGCGCCCCTTGGGGACGCATCCGTTTCTTGAGTACCAGCATAGGTGGTATAAAATGCTGAGCAAGTACGCAATTTATATTTAGGTGGTAAGGAATATCTGACCATGACCACAGACCAGCAGAAGGCAGTCTCCCCTTGCCTGGGCAGCGCCGACCCCAGCATCACGGGATCCGGATGCGCACTACGTCGCGTGTTAGACGCCATCGGCGGCAAGTGGAAGATCTTACTGCTGGTTGCCCTCTCGCAGTCCGAGGAGCTACGCTACGGCGAACTCAAGAGACTTGTCCATGGGATTACCAACACCATGCTAGCCTCATCGCTCAAGGAGCTCGAGACCGACGGCCTCGTCAAGCGCAGGCAGTACCCGGAAATGCCCGTTCGCGTGGAGTACAGCCTCACGCCGCGCGCCCAATCGTTGATTCCCATCCTCATGGAACTCAGGGAGTGGGGCGAGGCGTCGCTCCAGGGGTAGTCGAGGCGGCCTGGTTGCCTGCGCCCGTCGCTTCAAGCGTAGCTGATGGCATGAGTTGACGGTTGGTGGCAGTTTTAGGGGATGCCCCTGAGTATTAACTAATTGCATTTCTGATAAATACCAGGTAGACAAATTATGACTAAAAACATAACATATCAAGAATTTGCTCGAAGCTGCCACCAACCGTCAATCTAGGAAATGGGTACCGTCTGCCGGCCTGGTTGTCGCTATCATCATTATGGGTGGCTGCGGTTTTCGTCGGTTCCACTGCATGGCTGTGGGCGAGACGGCGTAACGGCCGAGAACCCCGCAGTTGACAAAGGCCGGTGTCGAAGGCCAAAACCTACTTTGACGGTTGGTGGCAGAATTTGTACAACACCTTATATGACATAGACACAGGCGCAAATCTCTGACCTGCATTTTATCAATTACTAAATCTCTTTGTACTCGGGGTATCCCCGAAAACTGCCACCAACCGCCAATTCTGACCAAAAAGGCAACCACGCGCCCACGCCTGCAATGGCGCTTAGAACGAGCGGCGCTTCATGATTCGGGTTGAGATGAGGTAGGAGATTACGTAGAGCACAAGGCCTATGACGACGAGGATGGCAACAAGCAGACCCGACAGGTTCTCCTGAACCAAATAGATCACGACGGGCTCGATACTGGGCTTCAACATGGGAGCGGCAACACCAAGGGCAAGAGGAAAGACGAGAACCGCCACGTACCCTCTCTGGCCAAAGGCATAGAGCAGGGGTACAAGAAGGGCGAGGATTGCGAGGAAAATGAAGAGAATGGACATGGGAATCAGGAAGAGCTGCTCCGATATGAAGAGGTCAGGCCCACTCCCAGAGGCGGCCAATACCACAGCATCTACCACGAGCGAAAGAGAAAGGCAGATGGCAAGCAGCATGAGGCAGAAAAGATAGCGGGCTAGCACCACACCTTGAGGCGTGGTGGGAAGTGCAAGCAGGGCCTCCCTCCATTGGCTCTTCTCGTCAGCCGCAAAGACCTGGATGCAAAAATAGAACGGAATCGTGCCTCCGAGGAGGGAAGAGACGAGGCAGACAGGAACAATGAGCTGCGTCGCGCTTCCCTCCATAAAGCTAGGGATGAAAATCACCGCAGCAAACATAAGCATGGTGGCGAGGGCCTTCAGGGAGTGGCGAAACGAGAACCATTCGTTGAGAAGCAGACTTTTCATCATCACAGATCCTCTCCTTTCACGGCAAGGCGAAGAAGAACGTCGAGGGAAAGCGTGTCGAGGGAAAGACTCGGGAAGGCGCGCTCAAGACGCCTACGGTCCTCTACCAGGAGAAGCACATGCCCGCCTTCCGCAAGGCAGCGAGTGACCCCCGCCTCTCTCAGCGCACCCCGCTCCTGCTCGAAGTCGGCAGTTCTCATAGCAAGCGTGGCGAAACGTTCCTCGAGAACGTCGGTGTCCTCGGCAAAGCAGATCAGGCCTTTGTCCATAAGGAGGATGCGGTCGGCAAGGGACTCGAGGTCAGACGTGATGTGAGAGGAGATGAGAACCGAGGTCTCCGGGGCCTGGGCCAGGTGCTCGCGCAAGGCGCACAGCACCTCCTCGCGCACGACGGGATCGAGTCCGGCCGTCGGCTCATCGAGGAGAAGGAGCTCTGCCCCCGTGGCCAGGGCAAGCGCAATCTGGAGCTTCATGCCCTGTCCGCGCGAGAAGGTCTTGATGCTGGCATGCCGGAAATCCCTGTCTTTCTCAGCAAGCCCAAAGCGGCCGAGAAGCGCATCGAAATAGGCGATGTCGAAGCAAGGGTAGAGACCACATTCGACGCGCACAATGTCTTCCGTCGTGTACTCGCCGGGATAGGGGCAAACGGCTGCGACGGAGGCGACCCTCTGCTTCAGAGCGAGCGTCTCTTGCGAAGGCGCTTCTGCCGGATTTCTGCCGAACAGGAAGATACGTCCAGAGTCGGGCCTCACGAGGCCGAGCGCAGATCGAATGAGGGTCGTCTTGCCGGCGCCATTCTGGCCGATAAGGCCGCAGACAGTGCCTTTGGGCACGTCCAGTGTAATGGGGCCGGCCGTGAAGCCGGAGTAGCGCTTCACGAGTCTGTCGAATGCCAAGGATGCAGACGTCGTACTCATGATTCCTCCCATTCCAAATTGAGCATGTCACGGAGCTCTTCCAGGGAAAGCCCTATCGTGTGCGCCTCTTTTACGGCCGTCGCAAGGTTTGTCTCAACGAGCCGCAGCTGCTCTTCGCGGATGAGGCCAAGGGTGTCCTCCGCTACGAAGGAGCCCTTGCCGGGTACCGTTGCAATAAAGCCCTGGGCTTCGAGGTCCGAGTAGGCTCGCTTTGTCGTGATTGCCGATATTCTCAGATTCGCCGCGAGCTGGCGGATGGATGGTAGCTGCTCCCCCGCCTTTAAGTCCCCTGACATGATCTGAGCCCTGATTCCATCGGCGACCTGCTCATAAATGGGCTTTCCCGATGTGTTCGAAAGCAGAATGTCTACCATGGGCTCATCTCCACTCTACTGTTATTACCGTATATATCGTATATATACGGTAATGTCAATACTATGTTGAAGGTTTTGAGGAGTAATGGCCCATCGGAGTCACGTTCGAAGTACCGTTCACGGCAATACCAGAGCAAAAGAAGAGCGCACCTCACAAGCTTAGGAAGCTCTGCTCGTACGACCTGATGCCCATCCTGGTATTTGGCTCGGGGATGAGATGCCTGAACAGCCAGTTCCCGGGCTGGCGTCTGTCTCGATGGGCTTTGCGCCGGCACATAGATTTTGCTGCGGTAACAATGGGGGCAAGCGGTACTGGGAAAGGTCGTTGCTGTGGGGTGTCCGCAAGTTGCTCTAGAGGACTCATGGGACGCATAAAACGGTGCTATCGCTGGGAGATTGTGATACCACTGCACAAAACCGCGCTATCGCGGGGCGTTTAATGGGATTAATATAAATTACGCAACTACATTTTCATGGTTATGTATATCTTAGCTAAAACTATCAAATATATGGATACATTCCATCAATATCGAAACCGATGCGCAAAAAGCACCCAGCGGTAGGTCCGTTTTGTGCAGCGGAGTCCAGATTTCCCGGCGATAGGGCCATTTCGTGCAAAGTGACTCCTTCTTCTTTCCATCGACTGAACGAAGAGCCATTCCGACCTTCCGTTCAAGCCGCGGTAAGTGGCATCGCGGCAATCGGTGACGTACGGTTCACACTCGAATGTGAGGTTCGTATAACTGCAAGGCGCACGTTAATTCGAACTGCCGCTCGCTGAATCGCGTTTGGTGTACTGGCATGCGGCATTTGGAGATTGCCCACAGGTTGAGGTGGTGCAAAAGAAAAGGCCAGGCGGAAAACACCCCGTCTGACCTGCTGTCTCGTGGTCGGGTGGACTGGATTCGAACCAGCGACCCCTTGACCCCCAGTCAAGTGCGCTACCAAGCTGCGCCACCACCCGTTTCGTGCGAGCCATCTCCCACACGAGTAGATACTCTAACACGGGGCCGACGGCACATCAACTGGAAACCGCCAGAACCTCGAAATTGTTGTCGACATAGGACCCACCTGGCCCACGTCCGGCACTACTACCCCCTGCGGCCCCTGGCCTTTGCGAATGGCACCACCTCAAGGTTCCCGTCCACGAGCTCGCCCAAGAAGACCTGCCGCACCGAGACATACCCCTGTGCCCTGAGCTGCCCCATCACCCAGGCCTCGTCCTTGCCTGCGAGCCGAAGCCCGTCATCCACCAACCAGCCGTCGCTCACCAGGGGCAGCAGCGGCCCCCTGCTCTGCGTACCGCGCGCGCGGACGGTGAGCCTGCCGTCGGTCTCCATGACGGCCGCCTCCACATCTCTTATGCGGGGGATGCCCTCCTCGCGTAGCCTCCGGCTGAGCTGCTCCGCCGCGAGGCCCACCTTCTCGCAGCGCGAGACATCCACCTTCCCGTCGCAGACGAGGAGTTCGGGCTGGAAGGCGACGACGTGTCTGAGCGCCTTGCTGCTCTCGAAGAGAAGCTTCGCCACCACCACGACAAGCGACCATATGAGAAGCACGATCAGGAACTGAAGCACCGAGACCGACGTGTTGTAGATCACGCCACCTATGATGCCGCCCAGCACATAGTTCTGCACCTGGTTGAGCGGGGTGTTGAGCGAGAACTCGTGCTTCCCGAGGATGTTTATCTGAAGAATCATCACGAGCATGCCAAGCGCGAACTTGACGGCCGTCAGCGTGTAGAAGCCCATGTCAGCGCCTCCCGTTCACGTAGACGTTGTGGTCGATGATGTGCGTCCGCTCGAGCGTGTAGGAGTTGTCGTCATCATTGAGGTGGACGAGGTAGTCCTCCTCGTTGAAGCGCACGATGATGCCGTCACGCAGGGATGTCGAATTGACCAGCACCTCGTCTACCGAAACGCCCTGGTCTACGGCAACCCCCTCGATGAAGCTCACCAGTAGCTGGGACTGGGACATCTGGTCGCTCACCTGGAGGTACTGCTCGACCTGAACGCCCACCAGGACCAGTGAGAGGACGAGGGCGCCTATCCCCGCGTCCCTCCAGCGAGTCCGCATCCTGCCACGCAGGTAGAGCACGTTGGAGATGACGCCAGCCAGAAGCAGGACGAGAATCATCACCACGCGAACGGCCGAGTCTGCCGACTGGTGCGATACGATGTAATCGAGGTTATAGAAGTCCATGCGCCACCCCTGTTTCCTGCGATGCCTGCCTACGGTGTAGCCCAGCCTCCCCTGGCCAGCACCCGTCGTAGCCTAGCAGGTTCTTGCAGGTGAGACTTCTGCCGACTGGGCAGGCGCGGGACCACTTCCCGAACTCTCGCCAAACTCCACATAGGGGCGGTACCATCCGCCACCGCCCGGCGCAAAGCGCCAGGCACCCTACTCGGCCGGCACGTCCCACGCCAGGCTCACGGAGCCCACGCCCAGATGGAGCGAGACCACCGGCCCACCGTCGCGCACGGTGACCTCGGCCTTGGGAAGGCGCCGGTGGATGCAGCCGACCACGGCCCGCGTCGCGTCCGAGCTCCCGTAGCCCGTCACAATGAGAGGTCCCGTGCGCGCGCCCTCCGGGACCTGCCTCACGAGCGAGCGGGCAACGGCAACGGTACCGTGTGCCACGTCCACGTCACGAATGCCGCCCTGGTCGAGGATCATGATGAGGTAGCGATCGAGCTTGCCGGCGACCGCCCTCCTCGTGGCGCCGAGCCTGCCAGAGCGGCGCAGCACGTCAAGCCGGGGTACGGTGAACACGATGCCCTGGCGCGCGCGGGCTCCCTCCAGCTGCGAGACGACCTCGGCAAGCGTGGAGCCGCCCACGATGAGGCGGCGTGCGCGGCTGATGAGGAAGTCAAGCCCGCCAGAGGTGGTCCAGGAGTCGATGACGGCAATCCTCCCGGGATCAACACCCTCGGCAACGAGCTGGGTCTTGGCCTCGACGGCGCTCCTGTACGTACCCGAGAGGCGCGAGGACATCGTGATGCACAAGACGTCCGAGCCCCCGTCCAGAAGGCGCCTGAACTCCCCCACGAAGACTGAGGGGAAGACAGCCTCCGTGCCCAAGACCTTCGCGTTCTTGTAGAGGGTATCATAGTCGCCGTTCTCCCCCTCGTAGACCTCGGCGCGCCTTACGCCGTCCACAAGGTAGTGCATCGAGACGAGCGCACAGCCCAGGGCAGCGGCCTCCTTGCGCGTGAGCGGCGCAGTGGAGTCACAGACGATGCCTATGGGCCTGACCTTGCACTCGTTGGAACTCATAGCGTTGGCCTCGCTCATGCATCGAACCTCCCCATCCTCCTGAACCTCTCGTAGCGGCTCTCCACAAGTTCCTTGGCATCCATCTGCACGAGCGGCTCAAGCTCCGTCTGGAGACGCTCGGCGAGCCGGAAGGCGAACTCCGGCGTCCCCAGGCCCTGGGCGTCTATCGAGCCGTCCACGATGCCCAGGCGCTCGAGCGTTGGCGCCGTAATGCCCAAGGCCTCCGCAGCCTCGGGGGCGCGGCGAGCCGTCTTCCACAGTATGGTAGCGCAACCCTCCGGGCTCACCACGGAGTAGACCGCGTCAGAGAGCATGAGCACGCAGTCGGCAGTCGCAAGTGCGATGGCACCGCCGGAGCCACCCTCCCCCATGATGACGCTCACCTCGGGGACGGCAAGGCCGCTCATGGCCACGATGTCGTCGGCGATGGCCGCGCCCTGCCCGCGCTCCTCAGCCTCCATGCCCGGGAATGCCCCGGAGGTGTCGACGAGACATACCACGGGTCGTCCGAACTTCTCGGCCTGGCGCATGAGGCGCAGGGCCTTGCGGTAGCCCTCGGGCTCCGGCGACCCGAAGTTCCTGGCCACGCGCTCTTTCGTGGTGCGGCCACGGTCCGTGCAGATGACGGTCACGGGGCGTCCGCCCAGAAGCGCGATGCCGCCTACAATGGCGGGGTCGTCGCCAAAGGCGTGGTCGCCATGGAGCTCGACGAGGCCGTAGAAGGCCTGCTCGGCCACGGCGGGCACGCTGGCACGATTTGTGTCGCGCACTCGCCGCACAAGGTCATAGGGCGTGACGCCATCCTGGGGCAGAGGCTTCTGCAGGTGCTTGGGCACCGGCCAGCGCGGGGTCTCGGGGAAGGCCGCACTGCAGCGCGGGACCTCGTGAGAGGGATCTCCCCAGGCATCACGGTTGTGAAGGAAGAGCAGGTAGGCAAGGGCTGAAGGGACGTCTTTGCGCTCCACCACCATGTCGAGGAAGCCGTGTGCGAGAAGGAACTCGGCCCGCTGGAAGCCGGCGGGCAGCCGCTTGTGCGTGGTCTGCTCCACCACGCGCGGGCCCGCGAAAGCAACGAGCGCGTCCGGCTCGGCAAGGCAGATGTCGGCCTCCATGGCAAAGCTCGCCGTAACGCCGCCCGTGGTTGGGTCGGTGAGGACGGCCACGTAGAGGAGGCCCCTCTCGCCATGGCGCCTTACCGCTGCAGAGATCTTGGCCATCTGCATGAGCGAGGTCACACCCTCCTGCATGCGGGCGCCGCCGGAGACGGTGAAGCCCGCAACCGGCAGGCCGCGTTCGGCGGCCCGCTCGAAGCAGCGACAGATCTTCTCGCCCACGGCGCTTCCCATGGAGCCCATCATGAAGCCGGAGTCCATGACGAAGATGGCGCAGCGCTCGCCGCCAATCGCGCACTCGCCGCATACCACAGCCTCGCGCTCGTGCGACTTTGCGTGCGCCTCATCTATCTTTTCCCGGTAGCCGGGAAACGCAAGGGGGTCATGGGGGGCAAGCTCGGCGTCCCACTCGACGAAGCTGTCGTCGTCCACGGTGATCTTGATGCGCTGGCGCGCAGAGAGGCGCATGTGGTGGCCGCAGCGCGGACACACGTCGAGGTTCTGGGAGAGCAGCTCCGCCTCGACCACGTGGCGGCAGTGGGGGCAACGCACGAGCACCATGCGGGGCGGTACGTCTATGGGGACCTCGGTGACGGGCCCCTCGAGCTCGTTTGCGCTCTTCTCGCGCGGGTTAGTCATAGAGATGCTCCATCAGGCTCGTGTGGTAGTTCCCCGAGAGGAACTCCTCGTTGGAAAGGATGTCAAGCTGGAGGTCCGCGTTGCACTCGACGCCGTCGATCACAAGCTCGCCCAGGGCCGAGCGCATCTTGCGGATGGCCTCCTCGCGCGTGGGGCTGTACACGATGAGCTTGCCCAAGAGCGAGTCATAGTAGGGGGGCACGACGCAGCCCACGTAGAGCGCGGAGTCGAAGCGCACCCAGGGGCCGTTGGGCACATGGAGCATCGTGATGCCGCCGCAGGAGGGCAGGAAGTCCGCCGTCTCGGCGTTGATGCGGCACTCGATGGCGTGCCCCGTCACGCCGACGTCCTCCTGGGTGGCGTCCAGGGGGACACCCGCAGCCACGCGGAGCTGCCACTTCACGAGGTCCGCGCCGGTCACGAACTCCGTCACGGGGTGCTCCACCTGCAGGCGGGTGTTCATCTCCATGAACCAGAAGCTGCCGTCATCCTCCAGGAGGAACTCGATGGTGCCCAGGCCCTCGTAGCCCACCAAGCGGGCGAGGTCGCGGGCGCACTTCTCCATGCGCAGGCGCACGTCGTCTGTGAGCGCGGGGCAGGGGCTCGGGCTCTCCTCGAGGAGCTTCTGGTTCCTGCGCTGAACGGAGCACTCGCGCTCGCCCAGGGAGAGCACGTGGCCGTACTTGTCGGCAATAACCTGCACCTCGACGTGGTGGGAGGGCGAGACGAACCTCTCCATGTAGCACATACCGTCGCCGAAGGCAGCCTTTGCCTCTGCGCTTGCGGTCTCGAAGGCGGCTCGCGCCTCCTCGGGGCGCTCGACCTTGCGGATGCCGCGCCCGCCGCCACCCGCGCGCGCCTTCACCAGCACGGGGCAGCCAATGCGGCACGCCTCCTTCTCGGCCTGCTCAGCAGACTCCAGAAGGTCGCAGCCGGGGACTACCGGAACGCCCGCGGCCCGCGCGGTGCGGCGCGCCTCGTCCTTGTCGCCCATGAGCTGCATGACCTCGGGGCTGGGGCCCACGAAGACAAGGCCGTGCTCGCAGCAGGCTCGCGCGAACTCGACGTTTTCCGAGAGAAACCCATAGCCGGGGTGTATGGCGGACGCCCCGGAGGCCAGAGCAACCGTGAGGATGGCCTCGGTGTTGAGGTAGGACTCGCTCGCGCGGGGGCCGCCTATGCAGTAGGCCTCGTCAGCGAGCGTGGCGTGCAGCGCCTCGCTGTCGGCCGTGGAGTAGACGGCCACGGTCCTGACGCCCATCTCCTTGCATGCGCGGATGACGCGGACCGCGACCTCTCCCCTGTTTGCGATGAGGACCTTCTGGAACATGGCCTACACGTCTTTCTCTGGCACCAGCGCGAACGACATGTCCGCGATGCAGCAGATGGTCTGCCCCACGCGAGCCTCGCCATGGGCGAAGTGGAACATGCCGTGCGAGCGCGTGACCGTGCAGTCGAGCTCCACGGTGTCGCCAGGGCACACGGGGTGCTTGAAGCGCACCTTGTCGAGGCTCGTGTAATAGGGCGTGGCACCCTGGGTAGAGCCGTCTTGGGCGAGAAGGACGCAGCAGTTCTGGGCAAGCATCTCGCAGAGGATGACGCCAGGGACAACGGGGTTTCCGGGGAAGTGCCCCCGGACGAAGAACTCGTCGCCCGTGACATGGGTGTGGCCAATGGCATGGCCACCCACGAGCTCGCAGTCGTCGACGAGGAGCATGGGCGGGCGGTGCGGCAGGATGGCCTCGATATCTTCTCGGTTCATGAGCCCCCCTAGTAGACCTTCATGAGCACGCAGCCAAACTCGACGAGCTCGCCGTCGCTCACGCAGATGTCCACGATCTCGCCATCGGCCTCGGACGTGACCTCGTTCATGGCCTTCATGGCCTCGATGACGCAGAGCGTGTCACCCTTCTTGACCTTTGAGCCCACGTGCACGAAGGGCTCGGCACCGGGCGCGGGCGCAGCATAGAAGACGCCGACCATGGGTGCCTTCACCGCGATGACCCTGGTCATGTCAAGGGGCCTCTCGGCAGGGCCTGTGGCTTCGGAGGCCTCCACCGGTGCCTCCGGAGGCTTGGCGTCTGGCGCGGATGGGACCTCCTCCGGACGGGAGGGCGCGGGAGCCGCAGGGGCCACGGGGGCTGCGAGCGGTGCTGCCACCGGGAAGGCTTCGGGGCGCTCCATCTCGATGGAGTCGCCACCCTCCTCGACCCTCACGCGGGCAAGCCCGCGCTCCTGCATGACCTTGGCCAGTGCATCTATGCGGCTGCTTGTGGTGTCCATGGCTACTCCCCCTCGAAGCGACGAAGCACAATCACAGCGTTGTGGCCGCCGAAGCCGAGGGACGTCGACATGGCCCAAGCCCCGTCGAAGGGCACGGAGTGACCAGGCGTGTAGTCGAGGTCGCAGTCCACATCCGGAGTCGCAAGGCCAATCGTGGGCGGCACGACGGAGTCGCGCAGGGCGCAGGCGCAGGCCATAGCCTCGACGGCGCCGGTGGCGCCCAGCATGTGGCCGGTCATGGACTTGGTGGACGAGATGTGCGCGGCATGAGCGGTGGCATCGCCCAACGCCTGCTTCAGGCCCTGGGTCTCGGTCTTGTCGTTGAGCTTGGTAGACGTGCCATGGGCGTTCACATAGAGACCCTGAGCGGCGTCGAGCCCGGACTCCTCCACGGCCCGCCTGATGGCACGCGTGATGCCTGCGGCCGTTGGATCCGGGCTCGTGATGTGGTAGGCGTCAGCAGTGTTGCCGTAGCCCCTAACCTCGGCCACGATGCTCGCGCCGCGGGCAAGGGCATGACCAAGCTCCTCCAGGACGAGGACGCAGGCACCCTCGCCCATGACAAAGCCGTCGCGGTTGGCGTCGAAGGGACGGCAGGCGCAGGCGGGATCGGGGTTGGTGGTGAGGGCGCGGCAGTTGGTGAAGCCGGCAATGGAGACGGGCACGATAGCCGCCTCGGTACCTCCAGCGAGGATGGCGTCTGCATAGCCGTGACGGATGGCACGATAGGCCTCGCCTATGGCGTTGGTGCTTGTGGCACAGGCGGTGACAATGGGAAGCGTGGGACCAAGGGCATGGTGGCGAATGGAGATCTGCCCTGTGGCCATGTTCGCAATCATCATGGGCACGAAGAAGGGCGAGACCTTGCGAGCCCCGCCTGCGTCGAGACGGCCCACCTGTGCCTCGGCGGTGCCAATCCCCCCCACGCCCGAGCCCACGTAGACGCCCAAGCGCTCCGGATCGATGGCGCCCTCGGCGTCAAGGCCAGAAGACGCCATGGCCTCGTCGGAGGCCACGAGGGCAAACTGGACGTTGCGGTCGTTGTGCAGCGCCTCGGACTTGCCCAAGGCCTGGGCGGCGTCGAAGCCCTTGACCTCAGCGGCTACGCTCACGCGGAAGCCCGTGGTGTCGAAGGCCGAGATCTTGCCGATGCCGCTTTTGCCGTGGACGAGCGCATCCCAGCTCTGGGGTGCGGTGTTCCCCACGGGGGTGATGGCCCCCATGCCCGTGATGACAACTCTGCGATTCATCTAATCCCCTCTCGTGGCGTGGCTGCCGGGCACCTACATGCAGAGCCCGCCGTCTACTTGGATGACCTCGCCCGTAACGTAGCCCGCGGCGTCGGAGACGAGAAACGCCACCACGCTGGCGACCTCCTCGGTCGTCCCGAGCCTGCCCAGGGGGATGCGCGCGGCATAGCTGTCACGCGCCTCCTGGGAGAGCCCTCTCGTCATGTCGGTCTCTATGAAGCCGGGGGCGACGGCGTTCGCGGTGACGCCGCGGCCGGCGAGCTCCTGGGCCACGGACTTGGTGAGGCCCACGACGCCGGCCTTGGAGGCGGCATAGTTGACCTGGCCGACATTGCCGTGGAGTCCCACGACGGAGCTCACGTTCACAATGCGTCCGCCCCTCTGGCGCACGAAGTTCCTTGCCAGGGCGCGCACCATGTTGAACGTGCCCTTGAGGTTGACGTCGATTACGCGGTCGAAGTCCTCGTCGCGCATGCGGGCGAAGAGGCCGTCGCGGGTGATGCCGGCGTCGTTCACGAGGGCCCAGACGGGACCAAAGTCGTCAGTCACCTGCCCAACCGTGGCCTTCACGGCCTCGGCATCAGATACGTCGCAGCAGTAGCAGGCGGCGCGGGCGCCGAGCCCCTCGAGCGCGGCCACGCACTCCTCGGCCGCCCCCCGGTTGCCGGCATAGACGATGGCGACGTCGAAGCCGTCTCTGGCGAGCCTCTCGGCGCAGGCCCGTCCGATGCCGCGCGACCCCCCGGTGACGATGGCCACGCGCCTCGCAGCGTTTTCCCCTGCCATGGCTACTCCTCTCCCCCAAGCGCCCGCACGGCCTCTTCGAGCTGGCTGGGGCTCTCGACGTTATAGGTGGTGACGCCCTCGAGCGTGCGACCCACGAGCCCCGTGAGCGTATGGCCCGGCCCCACCTCCACGAAGGTGTCGATGCCTGCCGCGCGCATCCCGCGAAGCTCGTCCACCCAACGCACCGGATGGGAGACCTGCTCGGCCAAGGTGTGGGAGACCTCCTCGGCAGTAGTGCCGTAGGACGCGCCCGTGAGGTTTGCCCAGCAGGTGATCGCGGGCGCGCTGGGCGGCACCCTCTGGAGGAAGCCCTCCAGACCTGTGGACGCATCTGCCATGTAGGGGCTGTGGAAGGCACCGGAGACGGCAACCTTCATAGAGCGTCCTCGGGCGTCACGTACGAGGACGTCAAGGGCCTCGCAGGCGACGGGCGAGCCGGCGACCACGGTCTGGAGCGGGCTGTTGTAGTTCACGGGCCACGCCTCGCCGGCCTTGGCCGCAAGCTCCTCGACCTTTGCAGGCTCGAGCTTGAGGACGGCGCGCATGGCCCCGGGGTGCTCCTCGCAGCAGGCGGTCATGAGGCGTGCCCGCTCGCAGACGAGGCGCGTGGCCGCGGCGACGTCGAACGCGCCCGCGAAGGCGAGGGCCGCGACCTCGCCGAGCGAGTGGCCCGCCACGGTCGCCGGCACGATGCCGCGCTCGCGCAGCGCGCAGGCGCAGGCGAGGTCGACGGCAAAGACGCAGGGCTGCGTGTTCTCGGTGAGGGAGAGCTCCTCCCCGGTGCCCGTGAAGCACTGCTCGCGCGTGCCGGGGCGGACCGCCTCCACGGCGTCGAGGATGACGCGGGCGGCGGGACTGGCCTCGTAGAGCGCCTGCCCCATGCCGGGTCTCTGGGAGCCTTGGCCGGCGAAGAGGAAGGCGATGTTTGGGCGCGCGGGCGCGCCGGCGGTGTCTACGCGATCCATCTCGTGGCCTCCCCCAGGCACCTCTCGGCACCGCCCATGAGGTCATCGACGATCTCCCGGGCCGTCTGCTCCTCGTGGACCATCGCGGCGACCTCGCCGGCCATGAAGGAGCCCTCCTCGTAGTTGCCGTCCTTGGCGGCCTTGCGAAGCGACCCCGCGCCGAACCTGCCCAGCTCCTCTGGGGTCGCGCCAGCGCGCTCGCGGCGGGCGAACTCCTGCGAGAAGGGCGTCTTGAGGCAGCGCACCGCGCCGTTCAGGGTGCGCCCCGTCACGATGGTCGAGAGGTCCTTGGCCTTGATGATGCGGTCCTTGTACTCCTGGCTCACGGTGCACTCGCGGGCGACGAGGAAGCGCGTCCCCACCTGGACGCCCTGCGCGCCCAGCATGAGGGCGGCAGCGACCTGGCGGCCGTCAGCGATGCCGCCGGCGGCGAGGACCGGAACCGTGACGGCATCCACGACCTGCGGCACGAGGACCATCGTCGAGAGGTCGCCGATGTGGCCCCCGGACTCCCCTCCCTCGGCGACGAGTGCATCGGCCCCGGCACGCTCAAGCAGGCGGGCGAGCGCGACGGACGAGACCACAGGGATGACCTTGACGCCCGCGGCCTTCCAGTCCGCCATGTACCTGCTGGGGTTGCCCGCTCCCGTGACCACGACGGGCACGCGCTCCTCGGCCACGACCTTCGCGACGTCCGCCGCGAAGGGGCTCTGGAGCATCACGTTGACGCCGAAGGGCCTCTCCGTGCGTCCGCGGCACTCACGGATCTGGTCCCGGACCCAGTCGGGACCGGCGTTCATGGCCGAGATGATGCCGAGGCCGCCTGCCTCGGAGACGGCGGCGGCGAGGCTTGCGTCTGCGATCCACGCCATGCCGCCCTGGAAGATGGGCCTCTCAATGCCCACCAGGTCGCAGAGGGGTGTCTTGATCATGTGAGGTTGATCCTTAGTCTTGGCTCCGGCTGCTCCCGGCTCTCCTGCGTTTCTCCCGCGCTCGCGCCCGCGCTACTTGGCGAGCAGCCCGTCGACGAGGTCGACGAACTCGCCCACGGTCTTGGGGTTGGCCTCGGGGTCGATTTCGATGCCGAACTCGTCCTCACAGGCCATGACCGCCTCGACGGTGGCCATGGAGTCGAGGCCGACGCTCGCGAGGTTGGTGTCACGGGCAAGCTCGACGTCATCGAGGCCCTCCTGGTCCTTGAGGATGGCGACGACGCGATCGAAGGTGGACTCTGCCATGGTTCTTCTCCTTCTTCTGGCACCGGGACTGCCGGCGCGGACGAGGGCGCCTGGTGGCGCCCGGAATACCTTGGGCCGCCGCGGGATGCGGCGCGGGACTGGCGAGGGGAGCTAGCTTGGGCTGGCCTCCCAGCGCACGAGGGTCGAGGCGACGTCGAGGCCGGCGCCAAAGCCCACGAGGGCCACGAGCTCGCCGGGGGCCAGCTCGCCCCTGCGGCTCATGCCGTCGAGCGCGAGCGGGATGCAGGCACTCGAGACGTTGCCGGTGGTGGCCATGTTCACGGCCACGCGAGAGCGGTCGAGTCCGAGGCGCGCGCAGACCGCGTCGATGATGCGCTCGTTGGCCTGGTGGAGCACAAAGTGATCGATGCCCGAGAGGGCGACGCCCGTCTCGCCCGCCATGTCGCGCAGTTCGCGCGAGACCTCGGTGACGGCGAAGCGATAGACGCTCCTGCCCCTCATCGAGAGCGCGCTGGGCCCGGCGGCGTCGTGCGTGCGGTCGAAGGGGCTCGTCCCCACGATGCCCGAAACGTCCAGCGCGGCGACGTTGGGGATGGTGCGCAGACGCGTCCAGAGCGGGCTTGCACCACCCGACTCCACGACGACTGCCGCGGCGGCGTCCCCGAAGAGCACGCAGGTCGAGCGGTCGGTCCAGTCCATGATGCGCGAGCACTTCTCGGCGGAGAGCACGAGCGCGCGCCTGGCGCGGCCGCGGGCGAGGTACCCGTCGGCGACGTCGAGCGCGAAGACGAACCCGGAGCACGCGGCGGAGACGTCGAACGCGGGGCAGCTGGCCCCCAAGCGCTCGGCGACCGCGCATGCCTCGGCGGGCATGAGATGGTCGCCCGTGGTGGTGGAGCAGACGATGAGGTCGAGGTCGGCGGCATCGATCCCTGCGGAGGCGAGCGCGCGGAGCGAGGCCTGCTCGGCGAGGTCATCGAGCGACTCAGTGGTGCATATGCGGCGCTCGCGGATGCCTGTGCGCACGCGGATCCACTCGTCGCTCGTGTCGAGGAACTGCGAGAGCTCGTCGTTGGTGACCACGCACTCGGGCAGGGCCGACCCGGTCCCGATGATGGTGTAGGGCACTAGCGCTCGCCACCCCTCTTTGCGAAGACGTCGTTCAGGTAGTCGAGCTGCGCCCGCTGCGCCTCGGCGTAGAAGTGCTCCAGTCGCCTGATGCCATCGAGGAGCACCTCACGCTCCGAGATGGTGAGACCGCCCGAGACCTCCTGTGCCATGCGGCAGTTGAAAACGGCATGAAGGCGGTAGACCTTCTCGCCGCGGCGCGTGAGAGCCACGTTGACGCGGCGGGCGTCCGAGGAGTCGCGGTGTCTCTCGACATAGCCCTTGCGCACGAGCCTGCTCACCGAAGAGGTCGCGGAAGGCACCTTGATGTCGAGGGCCCGCGCGATGTCAGACATGCCGATTGTCTCGTCCCTGTGGAGGGTTCTCCTCCCCACGACTTCGATGAGGTTGAGCTCGCTCACCGAGAGGTCGATGCCGTGCGAGCGACGAGTGAGCTCCTCCAAGCGGTCGATTGAGTCGTAGGTGTTGCTCAGGAGGCGCGAGATCTCTGACACGAAGGCGACGCTGTCGCTCACGTCGACGCCAGAGACGCTCGAACCGCCGGCCTCGAGGCTGGGGCCCAGGTCTTGCGCATGTCTCTCGTACGACTTAGACACAAGCCTCCCCCCGCAGTGTCGTGGCGAGCCGCCCTGTCAGGCCCGCCCTGTCAGGCCCGCCCTGTCAGGCGACGCAGAACCTGTCATTAGTTAGGCTAACTAACTAATGACAGTGTAGCGAAGTCGCCGGCAATTGTCACGACAAGCGCACACTCAGAGAATCTGCACGTTCCCCTCCCTACGCCCCCGGAACCGCCGGCCTTAGGGAGCAGAGCTCGCTGGAGAGTACGGTGACATGGCCGTCCCCGCCAATCACGTGTGCCTTGCCGAAGGCATCAACAGAGACGAGCGTGCCCTGGCAGATGGGGGTGCCATCTGCGGACACGGCCAGGACGGAACGGCCCCGCGCGGCCAGGTGGGAGAGGTAGTCAGGCAGAAGGGGGGACAGCGGCCCCGCGCATGGGGGCTCCTGACCAAGGGCGCACGCCCAGGCGTCCACGCGCGAGACCATAGCGTCTCGGAATACGGTGGCTGTGGCGCACAGGCCATCCCGCAGCCTGTGGCGGGCTGCCTCCGGCAGCAGGTCCTCAAGGTAGGCGGGTGGCAGGGGCGCCGCCATTCCGTCGCGGACCGCAGGAGGGCATATGGCCCCACGATCGCCCCGGACGAGATTCACCCCTATGCCGCAGACGGCGAAGGCACCCTCCGGGCCCTCCCCCACCTCCACGAGAATACCGGCGAGTTTAGCGCCAAAGGGGTTCTTGGCCCCCATAGGGACTACGAGGTCGTTTGGCCATTTGAGCGCGACGCCCGAGGCGCCCAGGCTCAAGCAGGCGTCGAATGCCCCCAAAGCCGTCGCCACCGAGATGGCCGCGAGCGCCTCCCTGGGGACCTGTGGCCGCACGAGCACGGAGAGGTACAGCCCTCCTGCAGGGGAGACCCATACGTGTCCGCGACGGCCTCGCCCCAGAGTCTGGCGGCGTGCGACCACGGTGGAGCCGTGCGGCGCGCCCGCACGGCCAAGGTGCATGGCGTCATCGTTTGTCGACTCGGTCACTTCGACCACACGGATGCCCGGAAGGCCGTTCATCATCGCACCGAGAAGCGCCAACGTCCTCTCCCCCATCCCCAGCCTTACCTGCGCCAAGTCGATGAAGAGGATACGCCTTGTCCCCAAGCAAGGCCCCCGAGGCCGCAAGCAAGACGCGCGACACACACAAACGACCGTGCCCATGACGCGGGCAACGGGATAATCGCTCCCAAGCTTATCCGGGAGCGCCATGAGCGCGGTGGGATTGGACATGCTGGAATGCCCCGGTATGCGGGAGCCCTCTGCCACATGAATATAGATGTACACGTTTTGAGGTTCGGAGGGTCGGCGACGACGGCCTGCGCGGGCAGGGGGACGGCAAGGCGTTTCCCTCCTCGGTCAACGGTAACCTCTGTGACCACATATACTGTGGACGCTAGCGACGTGAGGCCACGCGAAGGGGAAACGGAGACCAGCTATATGAAGTCAAGACCTAGAGACTGATTTGTTCGACCGACA
>NZ_DBHHPX010000004.1:0-109126 GCF_057241865.1 Tractidigestivibacter sp. | reverse complement strand
TGTCGGTCGAACAAATCAGTCTCTAGGTCTTGACTTCATATAGCTGGTCTCCGTCCGTTGCGTCCGCCTTGGGCCCCAATGTAGACAACGCGTGATTGGCGTGTCACGCGGAGTGGGGGCGAGGAATCCCTAGGAGATCCCCTAAGGTCCGGGTCACGGAACCTTCACTACGCGCGCTGTGCCATGAGCCTTTCCACCACCTTGCCCGCGGCGGCCTTGGCGGCGGGGTCGGTGCTCGCGTAGACGTTGAGCGTCATGGCCACCGGCGAGCGCCCCATCAGGCTCGCGACGGTCTTGGGGTCCACGCCCGCACGGAGCATGGCCGTGGCGTAGGTGTGGCGGAGCGAGTAGTAGGTCGCGGGCGTGCCCGTGGTGCCGATGATGTGGCAGTCCTGCGCGAAGGTCGCGAACTTGTGGATGAGCGTGCAGTAGGACATGGGCTCGCCGTCCTTGTCGACGAGGACGTAGACGCCGTTCAGCTCCCTGGGGTTCTCGGTGCCGAACTGCGTCTGCGCCCAGCGCCTGAGCCTGGCCGTCAGGTCTGAGTCTATGGGGATGTCGCGCCGGCCGGCGCGGGTCTAGGGCTCCTTCCCCAGGCTCTTCCCGTTCTTGTTGGTGAGGGCGCGGCGTATGTGCAGGTAGCCTCTGTCCAGGTCGACGTCCTCCCAGTGAAGCCCATCGCCTCCTCGTTCCTGAGTCCCGCCCCCAGACCCAGGCGCACGGCGAGCGTGAACTGACTGTCCCCCATGAGGTCGAGGAGGGAGAGCAGGCGCTTGCGGGTCTCGTCGTCGATGGCGCTCTTCTCCTTGCGCTCAACGCGTGGCAGCCTGGCGGATCTCGTGTGTGGCGTCGGGGGGGATGTAGCCGGCCTCCACGGCGTCCGCGAGGTGCCGCTTGAGGCTGTTGTGGATCCTGGCCACGGTATCGGCGACGTAGCCCTCCTCCAGGAACTCGGCGTCCAGGGCCCTCACCGTCCTGGTGGTGATCTCGTTGACGTAGGGGTTGCCCAGGTGCCTGCGGATCACATAGACCTCGCTGCGGTACTTGGTGGCCGTGCTCGCGGCGATGAGCCTGTTGGCCTCCATCTGCTCGATGCTCTCCAGCATGAAGCCGCAGACCCGTGGGACGTCCTCCTTCCTCTGCTTCTCCAGCAGGTCTCCCATGATGGCCTCGCGCTCCAGCTGCTCGCGGATGCGACGTTTCTCCCTCTGGGCGGCCCGCTGGCTTGTGGCGCGGAAGTTCCTTGAGATGTACTTGCGCACCTCCCGGTCGTACTGGTCTCGGCCGTAGTAGCAGAACCCAGCCTGCCAGCGGTCGCCGTCAATGTGCCTTACCGAGCCCTCCGAGTACTTCGTCATGCCGTGCCTCCCGTCGCCTGTTGCGCCGCCGCGCGTCTCGATGGTCCGCGGTAGGCGCCCGGAAATTCCGAAACTGGGTAGTGCCGAGATACCTTCCAGATGGATTCCGTTCCTAGGTGGACTGTCGAGCCCAAGAATCCATCTGAGAATCCATCTAGGGGGTGTCAATTAGGCTAACGTGACGGACTCCTGGCACATCCAGATGGACTGCGATTCCGGACTCCACGGACGAGAAAGTACTCGTGTCATCAAGCGCCATAAGCTGGCGTATGACCCTGTTTACCTACTGGTTTGCGATGGACTGGGTGCGCGGTATAATGGCTTCGACATGGGGGAGCTGGGGCTATGGCCCGGCTGAGAGGTGACACCTTCTGCCACGACCCAATTACCTGATCCGGGTAATGCCGGCGTAGGGACCAGAGCACCGAATGTTCGGGCACCTACGGAAACGTGGGTGCCTTTTTTGGTGCCCGGAAAGGAGGGTGCATGAACTGTTCCGTCGCGATTCAGTTCTTGCCCATGGACGCCCAGACCGACGATGAGGTCTGTCGCGTGGTCGACGAGGTTATCGCCTATATCGACTCCACCGGCGTGGACTACTTCGTAGGTCCCTTCGAGACCGCCATTGAGGCCGACTACGACACCTGCATGGAGATCGTCAGAAACTGCCAGCTCGTGGGTGCCAAGGCAGGTTGCAGGAAGATGTCCACGTACGTGAAGATCGACTACCGCCCCGATGGCGACGTCATGACCACCGAGCACAAGGTGGGGAAGTACCACCCCACAGATACGGAGTTCTCGCACAAGGCCGAGGAGGTTGCGTAGCCGGTGTCCAGGCAGGCTCAGGCCCCACGCGCTTCTCGCGCTCGCCGCATCCTTACCCCGCTTCTTACGGTGGTGGGGCTTCTCGTTGTGTGGGAGCTGGTCGTTGACACGGGCATCATCCCCAACTTCCTGCTACCCACGCCGGTGCAGGTGGTCGAGGCATTCGCGAATGACATATCGCTCATCGTGGGCCACGCTGCCACCACGCTCGAGGAGACGGCGCTCGGACTTCTCATTGGTGTTGCCCTGGGCTTTGCTATTGCGGTGCTCATGGACCGCTTTGAGGGGTTCTACCTGGCACTGCAGCCGCTCGTGACCATCTCGCAGACCATACCCACCATCGCCATTGCACCTCTTCTGGTGCTGTGGTTTGGCTATGGCCTGGCACCCAAGGTGATCCTCATCGTGATTACGACGTTCTTTCCCATCACGGTGTCGCTCATCTCGGGCTTCCGCTCGGTTGATCCCGACGTGATTGACCTCATGCGCACCATGAACGCCTCGCGCTGGCAGGTGTTTCTCTACGCAAAGCTCCCTGCGGCCGCCGACCAGTTCTTCAGCGGCCTGCGCATCAGCGCCACCTATGCAATCGTGGGCGCGGTTATTGCGGAGTGGCTTGGCGGCAACTCCGGCATGGGCGTCTACATGACGCGCGTGCGCAAGTCCTTCTCGTACGACCGCATGTTCGCGGTCATCATTGTCATCTCTGCGCTGTCGCTTGGCCTCATGAGGCTCGTTGACCTGCTGCAGCGCGCATGCATGCCCTGGAAGAGGGCAGAAGGGAACAAACGATAATGGCTTCTCACTTCTCGCTTTCTGGCGTCATCTCTCGCCGCTCGTTCATCCGTGGCGGCGTTGCGGCCTCTGCCGCCCTGGCGCTTGCCGGCTGCGGGCAGCCTGGCTCCAACCAGCCCGGCTCCTCTGACGCGACGTCTACGAGCGACTCGTCCAGCACGAGCGGCTCGAGCGAGGTCGCCAAGATCTCCTTCGTGCTTGACTACACGCCCAACACCAACCACACCGGCATCTACGTGGCGCAGTCGAAGGGCTTCTTTGCCGAGGAGGGCCTCGACGTCGAGATCGTCCAGCCGCCCGAGGACGGCGCGGATGCCCTCATCGGCGCCGGCGGGGCGCAGATGGGCGTCTCCTACCAGGACGTTATGGCCAATAGCCTCTCGTCTGACCAGCCCATGCCCTATACGGCCGTGGCTGCCATCATCCAGCACAACACCTCGGGCATCATGAGCCGCGCAGCCGATGGCATCACACGCCCCAAGCTCATGGAGAACCACACCTATGCAACGTGGGACCAGCCCGTGGAGCAGGCAACGATCAAGGACGTGGTCGAGGCCGATGGCGGCGACTTCTCCAGGGTCTCGCTCGTGCCCTACAACGTGGATGACGAGGTCTCGGGCCTCAAGGCCAACATGTTCGATACCGTGTGGGTCTACGAGGGCTGGGCGGTCCAGAACGCCAAGGTCCAGAACTACGATGTCAATTACTTCTCGTTTATCTCGATTGACGACGTGTTTGACTACTACACGCCGGTCATCGCCGCAAACGACGACTTCGCCAAGGCCAACCCCGACCTGGTCAAGGCTTTTCTCCGTGCGGCCAAGAGGGGCTACGAGTATGCGGTGGAGGACCCGGATGACGCGGCGGAGGTCCTCTGCACGGCTGTGCCCGAGCTTGACGCCGACCTCGTGCACGCAAGCCAGAACTACCTTGCCACGCAGTACATCGCTGATGCATCCAGCTGGGGCGTAATCGACTCTGCGCGCTGGGCCAAGTTCTATCAGTGGCTGAACGACCAGAACCTGGTCGAGAACAAGCTCGATGTGAACAGGGGCTTCGACCTCTCGTATCTGGAGGCGTAAGTGAGCGCAGGCAAGACAGCTGCCGAGAAGGAACGAGCTTTCGGTGCCGACGGTGCCGTCACCTCGGGCGCAGACGTTGTGCCGGCGCTCGAGGCCCGTGCGCTTACGCTCTCGTGGGATGGCGAGACGACCGTGGTCGATCACATCTCGCTCGTCGTTGACGCAGGCGAGGTCGTCTGTCTTGTCGGCCGCTCTGGCTGCGGCAAGACGACCATCCTCCATGCGCTCTCGGGCTTGACGCAGCCCCTCTCGGGCCAGGTGCTGCTCCACGGCCAGGACGTGACGGGCGCACCCGGGCACGTAAGCTACATGCTGCAGAAGGACCTGCTCCTTCCCAGCAGGCGCATCATCGACAACGTGTGCCTTCCGTTGCTCCTTGCGGGTGTCCCGCGTGCGCGGGCCCGCGCAGAGGCCGAGCCGCTCTTCGAGCGCTTTGGGCTTGCGGGCACGGAGGAGAAGTGGCCGGCCGAGCTTTCCGGCGGCATGCGGCAGCGTGCGGCGTTCATGCGCACCTACCTCATGGGCGCTGACGTCACGCTGCTGGACGAGCCCTTCTCGGCGCTTGATGCCATCACGCGCGTCGAGGTGCGTCACTGGTTCTGCGAGATGGCCCGCGACCTGGGCCTCTCCGCGCTTGTGATCACGCACGACGTAGACGAGGCGGTCTCGATGGCGGGCCGCGTCTACGTGCTGACGGGAAGCCCCTCCGAGGGCGTGCCGAGCCACATTGCCGGTGAGGTCCAGGTGGACCATGGCGCCGCAGGCGAGGGAGACTTTGCGCTTACACAGGAGTTTCTAGCCGCAAAGCGCGCGGTCCTCTCGCTTTTGGGATGAGACAAGGGGACAGTCCCCTTGTCTCATTTGCCGTTGGAGCTCGAGGTGTTGCTCGAGCTGCTGTTGCTCGAGCTGCTGGACGAACCGTCTTTGCTTGTGCCCGACGAGTCGGAACTCGAGTTCGACTTGCCCGAGTTGGAGTTCGCCGAGTCGCTCGTCGTGGAGCCAGGTCCGCTGTTGGAGCTGGAGTCGCTGCTGGTTCCGGAATTGCTGCTGCTAGACCCCGAGTTGCTGCTCGACCCGGAGTTGCTGCTCGTGCTGTTGTTGTTCTCGGAGTTCGACGACGTGCCCGAGTCGCTCGTCGAGGAATCCGACCCACTGTCCGTCGCCGTGGGGGTCGACTCAGTCGTGCTGGTGGACTGGGGCTCTTCGGGCTTCTCGGCTTGCGCGTTCTCCTGGGACTTTCCGGGCTGGGTCTGGGTGGCCTGGGTCTCTTCGGTTGTGGTCTCCTGCGTGCGTCCGGGTGTGGCCCCAATGCCCTTGCCCTCGGTAAGCGCGTACACGAGCACTGCCGAGACAAGCACGGCAACGATGCCCACGATTACGGATGCCACCACAAGGCGGCGCTTGATGTTACGGCGCTGGCGCTCGCGTGCGGCGCGACGGAAGCTTTCGGGCACGATGCGCGTGCCGGACGGTGCGAACTTGACCTCTCGGCCGTCGGCGCTGGGGTTGGTGCCTGCTGGCGTCCCGGCGGCGACGGTCTTCTCGGCGTCAACCGGATGGGGCATGAGCACGGTCTGCCCCATGGCGGGGGAGGTGCCTGCGGTCTTCTCGGCGCCTGACGCGCTGTTGTCGTCTGGCCCTACGGCGCCCTTGATCGCTTCGGCCGACTTCGAGAAGAGGCTGTTGAGGACCGACGACGACACCGTTGCAGCAGCGGCGCCTACGATGGCGCCGATGAGCGAGCCCGCCACGCCAATCTGCGACGAGAGCGAGAACGACACCCCCGCGGCAAGTGCGCTGGCGAGTATCTGTGCAAACGAGAGGTCGCCGAAGACGCCGCTCGCGTGCTCGTCCTGGCTGTCCCTCTCGTCATTCGGACTGCTGACATCCGCCTTGGATTCCTGCGCCAAGACACATCCCCCCTTCGGTCGCGTACCCTCGCGCGGCCCCTCTCTTTGGGATACCCGAGTATAGGCTTGCGGCCAACGTCTGGCGTCCATCCTCACGAAGAAGAGACAAGCCTCGCCATGGGACAAGGACAAGGTGACAGTCCTTCCGTCTCACTTCTCAGATGGGACATGCGAGACTCGGATGGGACATGCGAGATTTCGCATCCTTGCAGCCACTCTAGGGTGTGAAGGCTCTCATATCGGGTATTATTGACGGAGTACCACATCGTTCAACTTCCAACAGATGGAGGTCACGCTATGCTTGTCAATGCAACTGCAATGCTTCAGAGCGCCGAGAAGGGCCACTATGGCATTGGTGCCTTCAACACCAACAACCTTGAGTGGGCCTCTTCCATCCTCGATGCCGGCGAGGAGCTCCAGTCACCGCTCATCATCCAGTGCACCAGTGGTGCCGCCAAGTGGCAGACCTCCTTCAAGGTCGTTGCCGACATGGTGAGGGACCTCATCGAGGCCAAGAACATTACCGTCCCCGTTGCCCTCCACCTCGACCACGGCTCCTATGAGGCCGCTCTTGAGTGCGTTGAGGTCGGCTTCACGTCCGTCATGTACGACGGCTCCCACGAGGCCAACTTCGAGACCAACCTTGAGCATACCGCCGAGATCGTGAAGCTCGCCCACTCCAAGGGCATCTCCGTCGAGGCTGAGGTCGGCGGTATCGGTGGCACCGAGGATGGTGTGACCGCCAGGGGCGAGCTGGCCGACCCCGATCAGTGCAAGGCCATCGCAGACCTCGGCGTTGACTTCCTGGCCTGCGGCATCGGCAACATCCACGGCATCTATCCTGCCAACTGGGAGGGCCTGTCCTTCGACCGCCTGCAGGAGATCAAGGCCAAGACGGGTGACCTGCCCCTCGTTCTCCACGGTGGTACCGGCATCCCCGTTGACCAGGTGAAGAAGGCCATCTCCCTTGGCATCTCCAAGATTAACGTCAACACCGACCTGCAGCTGGTCTTCGCGGCCGCTACGCGCAAGTACATCGAGGGGGGCCTCGACCAGCAGGGCAAGGGCTACGATCCGCGCAAGCTCCTCAAGCCCGGTCGCGAGGCCATCAAGGCCCGCACCGAGGAGCTCATCAAGGAGTTTGGCTCCGACGGCAAGGGCTGGAACTAGCGGCCTGCCGTTGCAAGCTGCGTCGCAAGCGCCGCTCGTCGCAGGGCGTTCTGAGGGCCCGTCCGGCATGTCCGGGCGGGCCCTTTCCTGTCACGCGACTCCCGTCCCCGTGTGCCGCTCGCGCGACCCAGCCCTGCAGAGTCCGATTGGCTAGGGGCGGATAGGCAATCGGCCTTCTCAACACGACCATTGGCGGAAGGGGGCGGCGGCTTCTGCATCTTTGTTCCGCCCTGCTTCTGTGGGGAGATGCGGGGAAGGGGGTGCCGTCCGAGGCTTTCTGCCTGCCGTTCAGATATGCCCTCTTGCAGGATGCAAGAAATAAGGTTAACGTTCACCTTAAACGAGGGGGACCGTGGGACCATCCAGTCTGGAAGGGTTGACGGCTCCTGCAGATGCAGGGTAAGCAAGAAGGGGTGCTCTGGAATGAAGAACTTCATGGACGACAAGGATTTCCTGCTCTCCACCAAGACGGGGGAGCGGCTCTTTCATGACTATGTCGAGTATCTGCCAATCCTCGACTATCACTGCCACATATCTCCGAAGGAGATCTGGGAGGACAAGTCCTTCTCGAGCATCACAGAGGTGTGGCTCGGAGGCGACCACTATAAGTGGCGCCTGATGCGTGCCTGTGGCGTGGACGAGCGCTATATCACGGGGAATGCCCCTGCGCGCGAGAAGTTCCAGGAGTGGGCCAAGACCCTGGAGCGTTGCATCGGCAATCCGGTCTATGAGTGGAGCCATCTCGAGCTCAAGCGCTTCTTTGGCTATGAGGGGCACCTCTGCCCGGAGACTGCAGAAGAGGTCTGGCAGCTCGCCAACAGGAAGCTCGCCACACCCGAGTTCTCCTGCAGGAACCTGATTCGCCGCTCCAATGTCCGCCTGATCTGCACGACCGATGACCCTGCCGACTCCCTCGAGTGGCACAAGAAGATCGCAGCCGACAGCTCCTTCGATGTCCAGGTCGTTCCCGCCATGCGCCCGGACAAGGCTCTCGGCATCGAGAAGGAGGGCTTTGGCGCCTATGTCAAGAGGCTCTCCGAGGTGGCAGGCATGCCGATCGCATCCTTCAGGGACTTCAAGCGGGCACTCTCCAAGCGCCTCGACCTCTTCGCTGAGATGGGCTGCAAGGCTTCGGACCACGCCCTCGACTATGTGGTGGATGTCCCGGCAACGGACGAGGAGCTCGAGGAGGTCTTCTCTGCCCGCGTTGCGGGAAAGGTGGTCTCCGAGGGGGACATCCTGAAGTACAAGGCGGCATTCATGAAGTTCGTGGCAGCAGAGTACGTGCGCCTGGACTGGGCCATGCAGATCCACCTTGGCTGCAAGCGCGACAACAACACCACGATGTTCAAGGAGCTCGGCCCCGATACCGGCTATGACTGCATCCGTAATGGTCAGAAGGCAGCGGATCTTGCCGACTTCCTGAACGGCGCGAACGAGACCTCGGGGCTGCCCAAGACCATCCTCTACAGCCTCGATCCGAATGACACAACGATGATTGACACGGTCATGCAGTGCTTCCAGCAGGCTCCGGTCGCAGGCAAGCTCCAGAACGGCTCTGCCTGGTGGTTCAACGATTCCGAGCTCGGCATGCGCGCACAGCTGAGCACCCTCGCGAACGAGGGTGTCCTCGGCACCTTTGTCGGCATGCTCACCGATTCGCGCTCCTTCCTTTCCTATCCCCGCCACGAGTATTTCCGTCGCGTGCTCTGTGGCCTTCTCGGCGAGTGGGTCGAGGATGGCAAGTATCCGGACGACCCGAAGGCCCTGAGCCGCATCGTTCGCGACATCTCGTACAACAACGCCGTGCGCTACTTTGGGTTCGACCTAGAAGAGCAGTAGGCTCGCTCCCCTGCAAGGCCCCGTCCCCGTGCCGGAAGATTCTTTGCGTACGGGGACGGGGCCCCTGTGTCCGGAATGCTTCCGGGGTCCTATTTTTTCTAGGTAGACGCAGCAGCGCATACAGCTGCCAGAATGGGGCGATTTCTATGACTCCGCTTGTCCATATCTATCCCACCGATACGGTGGCCGTGGCGCTGCGCCCCCTGAAGAAGGGTGAGACGCTCTCTTTTGGGGATGGCACCATCACGCTTGCAGAAGATGTTCCGCAGGGACACAAGGTCGCGGTGATGGAGCATGCCGAGGGCTCTCCCGTTATCAAGTACGGTGTCGCAATCGGACATGCGACGAAAGACGTGCATCCTGGCCAGTGGATACATATGCACAACATGGCAACGAACCTGTCAGGCGAGGTTGCCTATGCATACGATCCCGAGCCCTGCTCGCTGCCTTATCGCGAGAGCGAGACCTTCATGGGCTACCGGCGCGAGGACGGACGGGCTGCAACCAGAAACGAGGTCTGGATCATCCCGACCGTAGGCTGCGTGAACGAGGTAGCGCATGCCTTGGCCGACTCCTGTCAGGATCTGATCCAGGGCACGGTGGATGGCATTCACTACTTTCCGCATCCCTTCGGCTGCTCGCAGACGGGGGCGGACCACGAGCAGACGAAGCGTCTTCTGGTCGCCCTCTCCCGCCACCCCAATGCCGCAGGCGTGCTCTTCCTGTCGCTTGGCTGTGAGAACTGCACGCATCAGCAGATCCTGGACGAGCTCGGTGACTTCGACCACGAACGGGTGCGCTTCCTCACCTGCCAGGACGTGGAAGACGAGCTTGCAAGCGGGCGCAAGATCGTGCGCGGGCTCTGTGCCGTAGCACAGCGTGCCAAGCGCGAGCCCATCAGCACATCCGGGCTGGTGCTGGGCATGAAGTGCGGAGGGTCTGACGGCCTCTCCGGCATCACGGCAAACCCTGCGATTGGTCGCGTGAGTGACATCCTGGTCTCCGAGGGAGGCACGAGCGTGCTTACCGAGGTCCCCGAGATGTTCGGAGCCGAGAGCTTCCTGCTCAGGCGCTGCACGTCGAGGGGGGTCTTCGATGAGGCGACAGCCATGCTCAACGGCTTCAAGGGCTACTTCCTGAACCACGGTGAGGTGATCTACGACAACCCGAGCCCAGGCAACAAGGCAGGCGGAATCACAACGCTCGAAGACAAGAGCTGCGGATGCGTCCAGAAGGGCGGCACGGCGCCGATTGCGGCGGTCGTGCCTTATGCGGGCCAGGCTACGGTCCACGGCCTCAATCTCCTCTGCGCCCCAGGAAACGACATGGTCTCGACTACGGCACTCACGGCAGCCGGCTGCCATGTGATTCTGTTCTCGACCGGCAGGGGCACCCCCTTCGGATCTCCCGTGCCAACGATCAAGGTCTTCACCAACACGGCCCTCTCGAAGAGAAAACCCAACTGGATGGACTTCAACGCTGGCATCATTGCGGATGGTAAGGCATCGATCGACGAGACGGCAGAGGAACTCTGGAGGCTCGTGCGCGAGACGGCATCAGGCAAGCTCACCTCGGCCGAGCGCAGGAACAGCCGCGAGATCAGCATCTGGAAAGACGGGGTCGTCCTGTAGAGGCCCAGGGGGCCGACGCAGCAGACAGGAAGGGTGAACATGGATATCCGGGTCGTGTGGAGGAATGCGCGTGCAGCAGTCGTCGAGCTTGACGACGGAGGGCTCTTCGAGACCTACTTCTCCTGGGAGGTCTATGTCAACGGCCAGCGGCAGGGGACGACCAAGAAGGTCGAGACCTATGTCGATGGACTTATTCCGGCAACGCGCAATCTGGTCCGTTTCGTCTGCGGCGAGGATGTCTATGAGGTGGGTGTCACGACGCCTGCCGAGTCTGCCACGATTGACGTGCGCGACTGCGGAGCCCGTGGAGATGGCATACACGACGACACGACAAACATCCAAGCCGCCATCATGGCCTGCCCTGAGAAGGGCCGTGTCATGGTGCCGCAGGGACGCTATGTCGTGAAGTCGCTCTTCCTCAAGAGCGGTGTTTCGATCGAGCTCCAGGAGGGAGCTCAGGTCCTTGCCCGCCACGACAGAGACGCCCTTGCCTATATTCCAGGCACTCTCAGGGGAACGGAAGGCATGGGGCGCGACGCCTCTGGGCTCTTCCCGCTTGGCCGCTGGGAAGGCGAGAGCGTGAGCACCTACTGCTCCCTCTTCACGGCTATTGGCGTCCATGATGCGGGAGTCTATGGCAGGGGCACGATTGACGGCCAGACCGACTTCGCCGAGGACAACTGGTGGCACAACGTGAAGGACATCTACCGCCCTGACGAAGGCCGCGACATCGCCCGTCCCCGCATGGTGTTCATGAGCGAATGCAGCAATATATCGCTTGTCGGCATCACGGTCAGAAACAGCCCTGCCTGGAACATCCACCCAATTCTTTCTGAGCACGTGGACCTGCTCTGTCTCAAGATCGAGGGGCCGAAGAACTCCCACAATACCGATGGCACCGATCCGGAGTCCTGCGGATACGTCCGCATCATGGGCTGCGAGTACTCGGTGGGCGATGACTGCATCGCGGTGAAGAGCGGCAAGCTCGGGATTGACCCCGAGCTGCGCCCCGCAACCCATGACATGCTGGTGGCGCATTGCCTCATGCATGATGGGCACGGGGCCGTGGTCCTTGGATCGGAGGCGGCGGGAGGCATCAAGGACCTCACGGTGCGCGACTGCGACTTCCGGCGCACCGACAGGGGTCTGCGCATCAAGACGCGCCGCGGACGCGGGACGGCTGCGGTGAACGAGGGCATCCTCTTCACGAACATCCACATGGACCACGTGCTGACGCCCTTTGTCGTGAATGCCTTCTATTTCTGCGACAAGGATGGCAAGACCGACTACGTCCAGAGCAGGAAGGCGCTTCCGATCGATGAACGGACGCCTGGTTTTGGGGCGCTCGAATTTAGGGACATCGTCGCGACGAACTGCGCTGCCGCGGCAGCCTATATCACGGGGCTGCCGGAGCGCAAGGTCTCCAAACTCGTCTTCGATGACGTGAAGGTGAGCTTCGATTCGGATGCCGAGCCGAGCGTGCCTGCCATGGCATGCGGGGTGGAGCCAATGCTCCATCAGGGCATCATAGCCCAGAATGTGGAGCGTCTGGTCCTTCGCAATGTCGATATCGAAGGGCAAACAGGAGATGAGCTGCAGCTCACCAACGTCGACGAGGTTGTTCACCTCTGACGGCGGTGGGGGTCGCCATGGTGGTGAGGATGGGCATCGTGCCAAACGCACCCGACGGCCTCGTCCATGCGGTTGCCGAGAGCGCGGGTAGGCGCTTCGGCAGTGTCAAGGTCATCTTCGATTCGGATCATGTGGCGGCTTCATGAGACGGTATTCGATTCGGCGGCTGAGGCTCAAAGCTAGGTCCGCCCCTTCCGCCACCATGCCGTGCTTGGTGCGTGGCGCTTGGTTCCGGGGGCCGATGAGGCCAGCCTGCGTCGCGTGGGACCGCTATGCTAGGTACGCTCGATCGATACGCAGCAGGGGGTGGGCAATGGCAGAGCGCGTGACCATGAAGGCGATTGCGGGGCGCGTGGGCGTCTCCGTGAATACCGTGCACAAGGCACTGACGGGAAAGCCAGGCGTGAGCGAACAGATGCGCGAGCGCATCGTCCGCTGTGCCGAGGGGCTGGGCTATCGGCGCAATGCGAACGCATCGAATCTTCGGCGCCAGGACCTTGTGGTGGCCGTGCTCCTGCCAAGTCCCGAAGGGGAGGGGCACTACTACTTCCGCTATCTCTGGGAGGGAATAGAGCGCTATCCCAGGGAGGCGGACAACGCCGTGGTGCTTGATTGCCGTCCCTATCCGACGGGTGCCTACGCACGGGCGCTCGAGGAGCTTGCGGAGGAGATATCCCAAGGCCGCAAAGTCGATGGCATGGTCGCCTATGCGCCCTCCGACGCAAGATCGCTCGAGCTTCTATCCGGCCTGGGTAGGGAAGGTGTGCCGACAGAGCTTCTCGACGGCGACGTGGACCTTCCGAACAACATCGGCTGCATGGTGGCGGACTACGCCTCGGCAGGCCAGCTCATGGCAGAGCAGGCGCTCAATATGCTGCCCTCCGAGCCGCAGGATATCCTGCTTCTCTCGGGTGACAGGCAGATGTCTTCGCATGCCAAGGTGCGGGAAGCCTTCCTCTCGACGATGGCGGAGCATGCACCCGCCCACCAGATCAGGGAAATCTTCGGAGCCCATAGCGAGGTGGACGTGCTGCGCAAAGAGACGAAGTCCGCACTTCTGTCGGATCCGCATCCTGCACTCGCCTGCAGTGTCTTTGCTGTGGGCACGGAAGTGCTCTGCCAGGCACTCAGGGAGAGCGGCCTTGCCGGCAAGGTGCCTGCCATAGGGAATGACCTCTTTCCCGAGAGCGTGGAGGCGCTCAAGGCTGGCGTGCTCAGAAACGTCGTCTTCAAGGACCCGGCAGGACGGGCTCGCGAGGCAATTGAGACGCTCTGTAGCTACCTGCTCTGGGGACAGAGATCGCCTGAGAGGACTGTCGTGGGCGATGTCGACATGGTATTCCGGAGCAATCTTGCTCAATACTGCCGCCATGTGGGCATTCCCTACTCCTGATGGGTTCTGGCTCAATCGAGGCAGCAGCCCTTCCACCGATTAAAGGTGAACGTTCACTCCATTTCGTGCTAGCATGCAATCCGCGGGGGTATCCGGGACGATGGGTGTGGTGGACATGCAACAGCTCAGCTATGAGCATCTGGAAGAATCGGGATATGCGGGCTATCTGGCACCTCGGGAGACGCCTGAGCGCGTGCTCCAGTTCGGCGAGGGAAATTTCCTGCGTGCCTTTGTCGACCTCTACTTCAACCAGGCAAACGAGGCAGGCGTCTGGTCGGGAAGGGTCGTGCTGGTTCAGCCCCGCGATGCCGCAAGGTCGGGCTATGCCGCGCGCAATCAGCTGAATGGACAGGATGGCCTCTATACCGTTTTGGTGCGTGGCAAGGGAGAGGACGGGAAGACCGTCGACACGAGCGGAATCGTCTCCTGCTGCAGCCGCTGCCTCAACCCGTCGGATCCCCGGGACCTCGCTTCGGTGATGGAGCTTGCCGTCTCCGATGATCTGGAACTCATCGTCTCCAACACGACGGAGGCCGGCATCGCCTACGATCCGTCCTGCACGGCAGACGAGCCGTGGCCCCAGTCTTTCCCCGCCAAGCTTGCCCAGGTGCTTCACGCTCGCTGGAAGGCACAGAAGAGTGGGCCTGTCATCCTTTCCTGCGAGCTCATTGACCACAACGGCGAGGAGCTTCTCCGCATCGTGGAACGCCACTGCGCGGATTGGGGCTGGGAGACAGAATTCGTGGACTGGCTCGAGCACGCGTGCGCCTTCTGCACGACCCTGGTCGACTCGATCGTTCCCGGTCGCGTCCGGGACCCCAAGGAAGCTGCTGCAGTTGCCGAGCGGCTCGGCTACGAGGACCGGTTCCTGACCGTGCGCGAGCCATTCCAGATGTGGGGAATCGAAGGCGACGAGTCACTGGCAGAGAGGCTGCCGTTCATCAAGGCTGGCCTTCCCGGTGCCTTTGTGACGCCGGATGTCACTCCCTATAAGAAGCGCAAGGTCCGCATCCTGAACGGCGCCCACACCGGTTTCGCTCCTGGTGCATGGCTCGCGGGCCTCGATATCGTGCGCGACTGCATGCACGACGAGGTGATCCGCGGGTTCATGGACCGCATGCTCGAAAGCGAGGTCATTCCGGCCCTCTCGGACGAGCTTGACCACAACGATCTGGAGAAATTCGCAAAGGCCGTGGCAATCCGCTTCGACAATCCCTTCATAGACCATCAGCTCCTGTCCATCTGCCTCAATTCCTGCGCAAAGTGGCGTGCCCGCAACCTGCCGTCACTTGAGGACTATGTGGCGAAGAACCATGAGGTACCCGCATGCCTGGCTACGAGCCTGGCTGCCCTCGTAGCCTTCTATACGACGGGCACGGTCTCGAAGGAGGAGGATGGCCTGCATCTGGTCCGTCCGGACGGCACGGCCTACGTCGCAAAGGATGACGAGAGCGTCCTTTCGTTCTTCGAGGAGCATGCAGCCGATGCAGATGCCGACCTCGTTGACGCAGCGATGGGCGAGGATGGCCTCTGGGGACATGACCTGCACGAGATTGCAGGCCTGCGCGATCTTGTCATCGAGCGCCTTGGCATCATGAGGAAAGAGGGTGTCCGCGCGGCCTTCCAGGCCTGCCTTCGATAGGGCCTGGCAGAAGTCCAGAAGGCTCGTGGACCTAGGTTCTGCGAGCAGCGCCCCACCGTCCCTGCGGTAGCGGGGCGTATGAGTATATGCAAATATATTGGTAATGTATGCATCTTCTTAGAATTAAAGAAGAATGCCAGATTGTGTCATTTACTCGCTTCATATGAGGAAAGTAAACGTTCACCTTCAAAAATATGCCGTTACCCGACTTTGCACTGAAAATAACTGACATACCAATAAAGCCCAAAACTGCTGTGCTATAACAATGGGGAACTGATGCAAACCAGTTTTCTTATGCAGTTTTCTGCGGTTATTCCAGCTGGTGTGCATGGATAGGGGCGGTAGAGCCGCCGATTGGCTGGATGTCTCGAGCAGAGCAGGCGTTCGTGTCTGCGGCTGGGGCAGTATCCAGGGAGGAGTGAGGAAACGTGTTCAAGAAACTTGGGAAGAGACGCGAGATAACGTTCTGGACGAGGCTTGGGTTCGGCATGGGAGGCATGGCAAACTCCGGAGCCCTGACCTTTACCCATAGCTACATGGTCATGTTCCTGTCCACGGAGTGCGGGCTTTCTGCGGCTGAGTCGGCGCTGATTGCATCCGCAGCCATCTGGCTGAACGCCTTCCTCTGCCCAATCATGGGATTCGTGGCAGATAACTTCTACGCCACCAAGGTCGGCCGCAAGTTCGGCAGGCGCCGCTTCTGGATTCTCCTTGCCATCCCGATGATGATCGCAGAGCCCCTCATCTTCCTGGTGACGCCGTTCGGATTTGGCTACTACTTCGTGCTCTACATGATCTACAACATCGCCTATGCCTTCATCACCTCGAACTTGGCTCCGCTTACCATCGAGATGACCGACGACTACAAGGAGCGCAGTCTCCTCACCGGCTACAAGCACATCTTTGGCAACGTCTCCGGCTTCATGATGGCGCTTCTGGTTGGCTTTGGCTTCGGCCTCTTCGGAGAGACCAACCCTTGGTCCTACTTCATCATCGCTACGACAAATGCCACGATCATGGTCATCTCCCTCATCGCTGTGTACTGCTCCACGTGGGAGAAGTCTCCTGACGAGGTTGCGCAGGAGAAGATCGGCAATGCCTGGGAGGCCATCAAGAAGCTCTTCATCGATGTGCTCTCCACGTTCCGCAACCGCTCCTTCCGCCAGGTGCTCTCGGTGTTCCTGAGCATGAAGTTCGCTGCAGCCTGCTGGAGCGCCTGTCTCTCCTTCTTCATCGTCTATGCCCTCGGCATCGCGAAGTCCTATGAGTCCGTGATGGAGATGCCGGGCAAGATCGTCGCGATTGTCTGCACTGCAGCCTGGGTTGCCTGGATGGCAAAGAAGGGCTTCCACACGCCTTGGTATGTCTCCACGATTGGCGCTGCCCTCTGCATCGTTGCCTTCAACTTCTTTGCCTTCGGCCGCATTAACGGCACCTTCGATGTCACCGTCGCGATGATTGCCTACCCGATCATCTTTGCCATCTGGAAGTTCTTCTATGTCGGATTCCAGTATCTGCCCGATGTCCCGATGAACTACATCCCTGACATCGACGAGCTCATCACGCTGCGCCGCCGCGAGGGCGTCTACAGCTCTGCTCAGCAGTTTGTTCAGCAGATCGCCTCTGCGCTTGCCGTCAGCCTCTGGGGCGTTGCCCTTTCCTTCTCCGGCTTCATTACCACGACCGGCAGCAGCGACACGGTCGTCCAGCCTGGAAGCGTGCCCATCACAATCTGCGTCTATATGCTGATTGGCTGTGCCGGCTTCTTCATCCTCTCCTGCTTCCTGGGCTCGCATATCCACATCGACAAGAAGCAGTGCGACACCCTCTGCGCCGAGGTTAAGCGTGTCCGCGAGGGCGGCCGCATGGAGGATGTGGATCCCGAAGTCAAGAAGCTCTGCGAAGAGCTCTCGGGCTTCCCGTACGAGAAGTGCTTTGCCCACAATAACGTCGGCTATCAGGGAGACCGCGTCATGCCTGCCGAGTAGTTGCTCCCTGCCTTGGCCTTTCCAGCGCCGTGCCCGGACATCTGCCTTGAGTACGGCGCTCTCTTGAAGGGATGGTGTTCGATGGATGCTCCTGTCTATAGGGTCGCGCCGGAAGGCGAGCGCTTTGCGTCTATCGCGGATGCGCTTCACGCTATAGAGCGAGAGCAGCAAGACCCCGCCAGTCCCGTCGCAATCCACCTGGCGCCGGGCACCTACCGGGAATGTGCCGAGATTCGTCGGCCGAACCTTACGCTTCAGGGCGAGAGCGCCGTATCGACCAGAATCGTGTCCGACAGGGGTGCCTTCGAGACCATGGTGGACGGCACGGCGCGAGGCACCTTCAGGACCTATGCCGTGCTGGTGGATGCCCCCGGCTGCACCATCAGGAATCTCACTATCGCAAACGAGGCGGGGGATGGAAGGCGGGCGGGCCAGGCAGTCGCGCTCTATGCGGATGGCGACCGCTTCGTCTGCGATAGCTGCGAGATCCTAGGCCACCAGGACACGCTCTTTTTGGGTCCGCTCCCTCCCAAGGAGATGAAGCCTGGAGGCTTTAGGGGACCGAAGGAGAGAAGCCCCCGGACGATGACCCGACAGTACTTCAGGCGCTGTCGCATCGAGGGCGATGTCGACTTCATCTTTGGAAGTGCCTGCGCCTATTTCGACGGCTGCGAGATCCGTTCCCTTGCACGGGACGCTGAGCCTGCCGGATATGTGACGGCTTCCTCGACGCCTGCCGGGGAGCCCTACGGGTTCGTTTTCCACGGCTGCTCCTTCACCGGGCTGGCTGCAGATAGGAGCGTCTATCTGGGACGTCCCTGGAGGGAGTATGCGAAGTGCGCGCTGGTCTCCTGCTGGCTCGGTCCCCACATCAAACCGGAAGGATGGTATCTATGGGGGCGGCCCGAAGACGATCTCTCCTTTGTGGCAGTGGGCCTTGTGGGACCAGGCAGCACGGATCTCTCCTGGCCAGGATGCGCGCACCTTCTGGGAGAGGGGGACCTGCCCCGCTTTGCACGGAGCAAGGTCCTCGCAGGCTCCGATGGGTGGGACCCGCTCTCGGGGCCTGACGAGCCGTGCGAGACGGAACGGCTCTCCTCGACGGGCAGGACCGTACACGAAACGCGCTATCTTGCAGACGATGAAGCGCTTGCGCGGGCCTTCGACCGCGAGTCCAGGAGGGCACGCTTCACGGGCGCCGATGCCGCCTCGTGGCAGGAGTGGTCTGCGAACTCCCGCCAGCGCCTCAGCGACCTTCTCGGCCTCGACCTCATGGAAGCGTCTCCTGCAGAGCCTCGCTGCACCTCTCGTACAAGGCTTGCCGGCGGCATCGGGCGCATCCTGTACGAGCTCCCCACAGAGCCGGATGTCTGGATGCCAGTCTACCTTCTGGTGCCGGACCATCCGCGGCTTGACGGGGCGGGACGTTCCCTTGCCGTCATCTGTCCCCATGGGCATCAGGGGGCAGGCGCTGCCTCCGTCGCGGGCATCATGGGGGTGCCCGCCGTCGACGACGCGATACGCCGCTTCAACTATGACTACGGACTTAGGCTGGCTGAGCTCGGATATGTGGCTGTCTGTCCGGAAGCTCGTGGCTGGGGCGCGCGTCGGAGCTGGAAGGGGCAGGGGGATGCCGAGGAGCTCTATCTTCGGGGCACCTGCCTGAACGAGGCAAGGATGGTGGAGCCTTTGGGAAGGACCCTTCTAGGCGAGCTCGTCTTCGATCTCGAGCAACTTGTCTCGTGGCTCTCGGGCCAAGCATGGATTTCGACAGACGAGCTTTCCTGCATCGGCTTTTCCGGTGGTGGGATGCAGACGCTCTACCTTGCTGCCTTGGACGCTCGCATTAGGAAGGCCCTCATCTCGGGCTATCTCTACGGGGAGAAGGATTCTCTCCTCCGCCTCAATGGCAACTGCTCCTGCAACTATGTGCCGGGGCTCTGGCGCCTCTTTGATATGGGGGACATCGCCTCACTCATATGCCCCCGTCCCCTTATCGTGGAGAGTGCGGACCATGACCACCTGATGGGGTCGCGCGGCCTTGTTAATGTGGAGGAGCAGGTCGACATCGTGCGCACGGGCTATCGGCTGTGCGGCGCCGAGGGCCGTCTGAAGCATCAGGTGATTCCCGGAGAACATCATTTTGGCATCGATCGCTTGGAAGCGGACTGCGCCTGGCTCGATGCTGCATCACGAAGGAGGATCTGACATGGCGCTCGCTGGCAAGGTCCTTGCCTGCCTCGGCGATTCGACGACCTGGGGAGACAACGGCGAGGGAGGGGGTGGGCCCGAAATCTCCTGGACCACACGCATGGCAGAGCTTGCCCATGTGAAGGAGGCGAGGAACTTCGGTGTCAAGGGCTCCCGCATTGCCGTCAAGGCAGACCGGAGCGACAGCTTCGTCGAACGCTTCGGCACGCTCGACCTCTCGGCTGATGCGATTGTCCTTTTCGGCGGCGTGAACGATTTCTGCCGTGCGGTGCCGCTGGGCGCGATGGGGGAGAGCGACGTGCATACCTTCTATGGGGCGCTCGGCTATCTGGCGCGCGGCCTCGTCTCCCGCTATCCGGAGGCGAAGGTGGTGTTCATGACACCAGCAAAGACGGCAGGCGTCCCGGCGAAGGGGCTCCCTGCCTTCGACGTGCGAAACGGCGTCGGCGCTGTTGAAGAGGAATATGCCGATGCGATGTGCGAAGTGGCAGGGACGTACTCCATCCCTGTGATTGACCTCTTCCGCGAAAGTGGCATCTCTTCCCTCGTCGATGAGCAGCGCCGACTCTACATGCCTGACGGACTCCACTATTCCGCTGCAGGATATGCGCGGCTGGCGGAGCGCATCGCCTGCGGCCTTGCCGCCCTGATCTAGGATATCCACACTCTGCCGCAAAGGTTGGAAGGACACTGACATGGGATCCAACGCGATTCTGGACCGCTACATAGCGCAGCTAATCGAGACCTCGACGCCTGAGGCGCCCGCCTGGAACATCGAGAAGATCCGTGCCGGCAAGAAGAACACCTGGAACTACATCGACGGATGCATGATCAAGGCCCTTATCGAGCTCTACGGTATCGAGCACGACGAGGGGTATCTGGAGTTCGCCGATGCCTTCATCGACCATTTCGTCCATGAGGACGGTACGATTGAGCACTACAACCCGAACGACTACAACCTCGACAACGTGAATGCCGGGAAGACCCTCTACAGGCTCTACAAGATCTTCGGCAAGAGGAAGTACCGCCTCGCGATGGATTCGATCTATGGGCAGCTCGAGCACCAGCCCCGTACCCGCGAGGGCAACTTCTGGCACAAGGCAATCTATCCGAACCAGGTCTGGCTTGACGGTCTCTACATGGCCCAGCCCTTCTACATGCAGTACGAGCTCGGCTTCCATGACAGGCGGGCCTGCTCGGACTCCTTCCACCAGTTCCAGACCGTGCACGAGATCATGAGGAATCCGCAGAACGGGCTCTACTACCATGCCTACGATGCGTCGCGAAAGCAATTCTGGGCAGATCCCGTGACCGGGCTCTCCTCGAGCTTCTGGCTGCGCGCCGAGGGCTGGTTCGCGATGGCAGCAATCGATACCTGGGAGCTCATGCCGCCCTCGATGTCGGCGGAGAAGGATGCCCTGAGGCAGATGTTCCAGGAGCTCGTCGACGCGATGCTGCCCTACCAAGACAAGGAGAGCGGCATGTGGCATCAGGTCATTAACCTGCCGAACGTCGCTCCCAACTACCTCGAGGAGTCGGGATCTGCGATCTTCGCCAACGCAATCATGAAGGGCGTGCGCCTGGGTGTGCTCGACGAGTCCTACCACGCCTTCGGCAGGAAGGCCTTCGACGGCATCTGCCGGACCTGCCTCTCCGAGAAGGACGACAAGCTTGCCCTCACGAGGATCTGCCTTGTGGCGGGCCTTGGCAACAAGGAACATCGTGAGGGGACCTTCGACTACTACATGCGCGAGCCGGTCGTCGAGAACGATGCGAAGGGAGTGGCACCGCTCATCCTGGCCTATATCGAGACCATGCAGCATGACCGGCTAAACGGGGCAGCAGATCCTTGTGCCCCTTCGGGATGCTGCTCGACGAAAGACCCCTTCGATGGGTATGTGCCGGGCATCAACGGAGGGAAGAGGCAATGAGCGGAAAAGCGGTCCCTCTCGGCGTGCGTCTGCACGACGTGGAGGGAAACAGCCTCGAGGAACGCATCCGCAATGCGGCCGGCCTGGGATTCTCGACCATCCACCTTGCATCGAAGCTACTCTATCGGAGCTGGGGATGCACGGAAGAGGGGCTCACGGAAGAGCGGGCAAAGAGACTCCGCGACCTTCTCGAGGAAACGGGACTCGGCGTCGCAGTCTATGGGTGCTATAAGAATCTGGCAACTCCCGATCCTGCAGAGGAGAGGGACAACCTGAAGGAATATGCTGCATCCGCCCGCTTCGCGCGCTGGGTCGGTGCCGGCGCGGTGGGATCTGAGACCGGACGTCCAAACAAGGAGAAGCGGATTGGGGAGGACCGCTTCTCCGAGGCCGCCCTCGAGACGCTCGCGCGGCAGGCGCGGGAGGTGGCGTGCTGTGTCGCAGACGAAGGATCTCGCCTTGCGCTCGAGCCAGGCTGGAACGAGGTTGCCTGCACGCCCGAGCGAGCACGCGACGCGCTTGAGGCAATCGGGCGTCCGGATGTCTGCGTCATACTCGACCCCGTCTCGCTTCTCCATCCCGCTGCGCTGCCGAAGCAGGGAGAGATCCTCTCCCAGGCGCTCGAGCTTCTGGGGGAGCGCATAGCGGTCCTCCATGCGAAGGACTACGAGGTAGTGTACAACGAGGACAGCGCAGGCTGGTGCGACGGATCGGGAAGCCGCCTTGTCTGCCATGGGGTGGGCACGACTGGTGCCTTTGACTTTGCGCCGGTGATTCGTTGGGACAAGGAAAGCGGACGGGCATGCCCCGTCATCGTGGAGAACGGTATCCCTGGCACCTTTCCCACGTCTCTTGCTTACCTCAGGGGCCTCTCTGACTGACAGGCTGAGAGGCCGAGGCGAGAGGGGCGGGGGAGTTGCCGGAGCGAGGGTATTGTTGCAATCTTCGCCAAAATGGGCCCTCCGGCGACTGGGGTCGTCCGCACCGGGGTGCTCCATTGCGGTCTTCACGACGTTCACGTTGGCGGTCATGGCCGAGATTGTACGCGGCGGACTCAATGCGATTCCTCGGGGCCAGTTCGAAGTTCCATGACAGCACCGACTTTATCGCTGATACTGTGGCAAACATCTTCGAGCGTCAGATGAATGGTTAGGACAAGTAAGAGCATAGGCTGGGCGGCGCTGGCCACTTCAAGCTCAAGGATTGGAACCCCGGCGAGATCATCGGTCCTCGAGGCAACGGTGAACAGTGGGATAAGGACAGCGCCGTCGTCTGCTTCCGCGTGGTCTTTCGTATTACGGCCGAGTCTGTCGTCCGCTTGACCGACCTCTTCAACAAGAAGCTTGACAACATCAGCGTCCGACCGGCTATCAAACTGGATGGGCTGAAAAAGCCCTCTACGACTGGATAACCTTCCACACTAAGCGTTATGCTAAAAAACAGTTTGTCCCTCTCTGACTGAGTGGGAAGGGTCAGGGTCTCTACGCTGAGGATGCAGTATGTGATGCAGCCAGCATCTCAGCTGGCGCGAGGCGAGACTGGATAGTGACTAGATTCTGACAATCTTTGTGCCGTGAGCCTCCTCTACACAGAGGACCTTGGCTACCATCTCGACGTTCTGCCAAGTGATGCCGCCGCCAGGGAGAATGCGCACGCGGCCGTTTGCATAGGAGATTAGGCGGCGCAGATGATTGAGGTTGTCTGCGATGGGTGTGCCCGCTGCACCGCCGTGGGTAAGGATGCGCTCGACGCCCAGCTGAGACAGGACGTCGATGGCCTGGAGTTGGCGCTCCTCGTTAAGGGCATCAAAGGCCATGTGGAAGGTCACCTGCACCGGAGCGCCTGCGCTTTTTCCACTTGTTGTGGCTTGCGAGCCCTTGGCAGCCTCGACGAGCCGGGAGGTGAGGTCAACATCGATGGCGGCAGGGCCGTTCTCCGTCCTGCGCACGCAACCAAAGACCACACCGGTCACGCCAAGCCTACGCGCAACTGCAACGTCATCGATTAGCATCTGCGTCTCGGCTTCGGTGTAGACAAAGTTCCCGCCGCGTGGCCGAGCCATTGCCATTACCGCTACTCCATACTCGGCGGCGTAGGATACTGCGGCGCGCATCACGCCATAGCTGGGGCTCGTACCTCCCACGGCCAGGTTGTCGCAGAGTTCGATGCGGCCCGCACCGGCGGCTATAGCGGCGGGGACGTGCTCCATGTTTTCGGCGCAGAACTCTCTGAGCATGGCCATGGTACTCTCCCTCGATCTTTCTTCCAATGGGTTGATTCCTGGTAGAGCGTACTCCTCCCAGGTCGCTCTTTGCCCGTGTATTGTGCACGTTAGCTGCCGCCACATGCGGCATCGCGTTCGATTGAGCGAGCCTTGCGTGGCTGCCACAATGACTGGGAAGGCGCCTTCCTGGTCGCGTCTTATCGTCCGGCATGAGGTGCCGACTAACAGAAGGGAGCACGGCACATGCATCGCCTTGGAATCTCTCTCTACCCTGAGCACTCTAATCCGCAGGATGATTTCGCATATATGGGGCTTGCGGAGCGATATGGTTTTAGCCGCATCTTCACCTGCCTGCTTTCGGTCCAAAAGGACCCCCAGGAAGTTATCAAAGAGTTCTCTGGCTTCATTAGACACGCTCACGATCTTGGTTTCGAGGTTGCCGTCGATACCAACGAGCAGGTGTTTGACCGTCTGGGCGCTACGCCGGGCAACCTAGACCCCTTTAAGAAGCTGGGCGTGGACATCATCCGCCTGGATGGTCATTTTGGCGACACGGGCGACATCCTGCTAACGCGCAATCGGTCTGGCATTAAGGTTGAGTTCAACGGCAGCTGCAACCTCCCCCTGAGTCTTCTGGTTCAGCGTGGCGCGGATAGCAGAAACATGATTACGTGCGCCAACTTCTATCCCGAGCCCTTTACGGGTATGTCGGAGAAGCGCTTCGTGGAACTCTCTGCCTCGTATAAGGCCCAAGGCTTCCAGACAGCGGCTTTTGTCTCAAGTCAGCAGTCCAACACCTTCGGCCCTTGGCAGGTGTTCGCGGGTCTGCCCACTTGCGAGGATGACCGCCATCGTGCCATTGATCTGCAACTGCGCCACTTGATTGCCACCGACTTGGTCGATGACATACTCATTGGCAACGCGTTTGCCAGCGAGGAGGAACTTGCCACCTTAGCCGCGGTGGATACCACACGTACCACCCTGCGCATCGAACTTGATCCGGGTGCTACTGCAGAAGAACGCGAGGTGCTATGGGGTTACGACCACACTGAGCGGCCTGACTCTTCGGACTACCTACTACGGTCGAGCCTGCCTCGCTTGAATTTCCGTGACCGCCCTGTGCCCGCACGCGATGCGAAGACGGAGGTATTCCACCGTGGCGACGTGCTTGTGGTGAACGATAGCCTTGCGCATTACCGTGGCGAACTGCACATCGCTTTGCGCGACATGCCCAACGATGGTACGCGCAACCGCGTAGGGCGTATTCCCTCGGAGGAGCTATTCCTGCTGGATTACATCAAATCCGAGTATCCGTTTGGGTTTGTTCGTTAGGAACATCGTCTACTTAGCGCAGTGAGTGACCATTCACTATCCGTCATCCTACGAGGTCCGTAGTTGGCCGCCGTTCGGCATGAGACTGACCCAGTGTAGCACGGTCTCATGCCTTGCGATGAGAGCTAGCGATTCCAGGCGATTTGCCAGCTGTGATGGTAATGGAAGTGCTTCCACCAATTGTTTTGTACAGGATTGTTGCCGCGAGAGGCGGCATCACACAGCCTTGAGAGAGGGGTTCTGTGTGAGTAGCATGAGGACAACTGGAGGAGGTGGGTAACGGGATGAATGACGTCCAGCTTGTACGACATCTTCTGAGTCAGCGGGGCGTCTCTCCGGCAGATCTTGCTGCCCATCTTGGCGTTAAAGAGCGCGCTATGCGCGATAACATCCATCGGGCGAATGCTTCTATGTCGGGCGCCGCCTTCATCTCATATGATCGCGCCCAGGGTGCTTACGTCGTGAATATTTCCGATCAGCAGGCGTTTGACGCTTGGGTTGCGGGTCGACTTTCCCATAACACGTGTGGCCGTTTCCCCTCTACGCCGAGTGAGCGCATGGTTTATCTGCAGCAAGACCTTCTCTCTCGTTCTGGTTGGATTACGCTCGAGGAGCTGGCGGGCCTACTTCTCGTTTCACGATCTACCATTTCGAGCGACCTTCAGAATCTCGAGCGTACATTCGAGAAGTTCGGTCTCGTCGTTGAGAGGCGTCCTCGCTACGGCATCCGGGTCAGTGGTAGCGAGATCGATAAACGACTCTGCCTTGCAGGTGCGGTTACCAATGCGTGTCTTGAGGCCGATGGGCTGGGTGGTGCGATATCGCCTTCGATGCTTGACGAGGTAAGTGCTTGCGTAGATTCCACGCTTGAGCGCGAGAGCTACAAGGTAAACCCGGTGTTACATCAAAACCTCGTGATCCATCTTGCCATTGCGTTGGTGCGTATTGGCAAGGGCTGCTATGTGCCCATGGAGACTTCTCAAATGGAGGACGTGCAGAGTAGTCGGGAGTGGGACATTGCCGTGCTGGTGGCTCAGGCCATCGAGGAGTCTTTCTCCGTTGATCTCCCCGAGGAGGAGATAGCCTATATCGCCATCCACTTGGCGAGCAAGCGCTTGGTTGATGGCGTATGCGGGCCTAGTTTGGATGATGCCTTGCCCGCATCTGGCGGTACTACCGAACCTGGCCTTGAGGTGACGGATGAGGCTTGGAATTTGGCGGCCGAGATGCTTGAGGCAGTTTGGCGGGCCTCTCGCTTTGATTTCCGCAATGATGTGGAATTGCGCATGAACCTTGCGCGGCATACCATGCCGCTCATAGTTCGTCTCCGCTACCACATGATGCTAAAAAACCCTCTGCTGAAGGATATTCGAGCGCACTATCCTCTGCCCTTTGCGATGGCGGGTGATGCGCTCGCCCTGCTTGCGAAGCGCTATCAAGTGGAGATATCTGATGATGAGATGGGGTATGTTGCGCTGATTTTTGCGCTAGCACTCGAACGGGCTAGGACAGGGAGGGCCAAGAAGCACGTGCTCGTGGTATGCAACACTGGGATACATGGTGCCCGGCTCCTTGCCTACCAACTGCAAGAGGAGTTTAGCAGCATTGGAGCAGTGGATGCCTGCGACTCCAGCGACTTCAATGACTACAAGCTTGATGGAGTTGATTACATCTTTACGACAGCTCCCCTTGCTCGTCGTACCACTATCCCAGTGGTCCGCGTGAGCCCATTCATTGACGAGACCAGCAGTGCCGACGTGAAACATGCGCTTCGCCGTGTTGCGGAGCCATCTACGAGTGAGTGCTTCTCTCCCAAGCTCTTCTTTGCAAACGTCTCGATCGGCACGCGCGAGGGTGTCATCAGTTTTTTGTGCGATCGCTGTACCCAGGCGGTTGAGCTCCCAGATAGCTTCCAGGAGCTGGTGTGGGCCCGCGAGCGAGCCTCGTCGACGGCCTATGGGAACCTGGTGGCGCTACCCCATCCTCTTGAAGCGGTGAGCCCAAGGACATTCGTCGCTGTGGCTCTGCTGTCTCACGCTATCGACTGGGGCGGTCGCAAAGTGTGCGCTGTGTTTATGGTTTGCGTCTCGCGCGATGCTGGGTCCGACTCAGAGTCGTTCTATCGCTCGATGACGAAGATACTCACGAGTGAGCGATCCATTCAGAGACTTCTTGCCGATAGGCGCTACGAGGTTCTCCTGAGCGAGCTGGAAGGAAAGTAACGATGGATGAACTGTTCAAAACGAGCTTCCAGATCATCGCTGTCGTAGGCGGAGCGCGCAGTGCCTACGTAGAGGCGGTGCGCGCTGCAAGAGAGGGTGACTTCAATCATGCCGAAGAGCTCATGAAGAAAGGGGATGAGAAGTACTTGGCCGGTCATGATGTCCATGCCGCGCTCATCCAACGCGAGGCGGGAGGAGACCCGGTGAACATGACCCTGATTATTTCCCATGCCGAGGACCAGCTGATGGCTGCAGAGTCTTTCAAGCTTATGGCACAAGAGTTTATCGAGGTATATCGTCATTTGTTTGCTCAAGAGGTCTAGCAGGGGGTGCTTTTGGGAACTTGCGAAGACGGTGTCTCCGCGACTGTGGACTTGTGACCGTGATGTCGCAAATAGAGAGGAAAAGAGAGATGGCAAGCAAGAAGATTTATCTTTTCTGCAGCGCCGGTATGTCTACGAGCATGCTCGCGCAGAACATGCAGGGGGTGGGAGATGCTCACAACCTGCCCGTCGAAGTGCGTGCGTATCCCATCGGCAAGGTGGATGAGGTCGTTGCCGAAGAGCATCCCGCATGCGTTCTGCTTGGTCCACAGGTGAGCTATCAGTACAAGGAGACCAAACAGCGCATCGAGGAAACCTACGACACCCCTGTTGGCCTCCTCGATCAGACTGCCTACGGCATGATGGACGGTGAGGCATCGCTCAAATACGCAATCAAGCTTATTAAGTCGTACAGGAAGTAGCACAAAGTATCCGAGAGAAGGAGGCACCTTGTGTTAGAGAAAATCGAAAAGGTTCTTATGCCCCTTGCCGAGGCCATCGGTAAAAACAAGTACCTCATCGCCATTCGTGACGGCTTTCTCATCTCCACTCCATTGTTGATTGCGGGATCTATTTTCCTGATTATCGGAAACCTGCCCGTTCCCGGTTTTAGCGAATGGTGCGAGAGCATCGCCATAGGCGATGACAACCTTGGGGCGTACCTATCGAAGCCCTCCGACGTGACCTTTGGTCTCATGGCTGTGTTTGCCACGTTCGGAATCGCCTATAGCTACGCATCGCAGATCAAGACCGACAAGGTATTCTCCGCTGCCGCAGCGCTTATGGCATGGTTTCTCATCATGCCCTTCACCGTATCGGGCACTGTTGACGTGAACGGGACGGCGGTTGACGCAGTTCTCTCTGGTATCCCTCTGGGCTGGGTTGGAGCGAAGGGCATCTTCGTTGGTATTTTCTGCGCTTTTGGAGCCACGGCTCTCTATGCTGGGGTCAAGAATCGCGGTTGGGTCATCAAGATGCCCGCCGGCGTTCCTCCCACGGTGACGGAGTCGTTCTCCTCGCTGATTCCCATCACGATTACGATGGCCGTATTCTTCTTTATTAATCTCATCGTCGGCATGTGCAACACCAACGTGTTCGATTTCGTGTTCAAGTTCCTTCAGACGCCGCTGCTGGGTCTGGGCGATACGCTTGGCGCCATGCTCCTCGCCTACGTTTTCCTGCACGCCTTCTGGTTCTTTGGTATTAACGGTGGTTCCGTAGTAGGTGCGGTCTACAATCCCATCCTGCAGACTCTCTCGGCTGAGAACCTTGAGTTCTTCAAGACTGGCGTGGGCCAAGGTCATATCATTTGCCAGCAGTTCCAAGACCTCTTCGCCACGTTTGGCGGCTGTGGGTCGACGCTTTCCCTTCTGATCGCGATGATTCTCTTTTGCAAGTCCTCTCGAATTAAGCAGCTCTCCCGACTTGCCCTAGTTCCTGGCATCTTCAACATCAACGAGCCCATTGTGTTCGGCCTGCCAATCGTCATGAACCCGATTATTGCGGTGCCGTTTATATTGGTGCCTTCGCTCAACATCATCATCTCGTACTTCGCCATGGCTTGGGGGGTTGTGCCCATCTGCTCGGGCGTGCAGGTTCCTTGGACTATGCCCCTTGGCATTTCCGGCGTTCTGGCAACTAACTGGGCTGGTGGAGCCTTGCAGATACTACTCTTGGCAATGGGGGTTTTCGTCTATCTGCCCTTCATCAAGGTCATCGACAATCAGTACCTGCGCGAAGAGCAGAGCGCTGTTGAGGGTGCAATATCCGACGATGACATCGACCTGGACGACCTCTCCTTCGATGACCTGTAAGCCTTGCTAGGTCTCCTTGCGGGATGTGCGTTGGAGCAATCGTAATGTCCGGTCGCGTCCTTCGGCCCGTCGTGGGGCGCGACCCTTTTACTACGGGTGCCCGGGACTTTGGACAATGCTGGAGCAGGAGATGGGCGCTGTAAGCGGCTGGGAGAGTACCTTATGTGGGGAATCATCGCAACTTGGCGTATGGCCCTTGAGGGCATTGAAAGAGCGAGTGGCGTGCTTGGGCAGGGTGGGCTCGCAGGCGATGCCGTTGAGCTCGCCATCCGTGATGTCGAGGACTTTCCGTACTATAAGTCGGTCGGTTACGGAGGCCTGCCTAACGAGGAGATGGAGGTCGAACTCGATGCGGCGTTTATGAATGGGGACACCCTTGAGTTCGGCGCTGTGGCCGCGCTCAAGAACTTTTCAAACCCCATATGTGTTGCTCGTGCGCTTTCCACAGGTGACGCAAACAACTTTCTAGTGGGTGCGGGTGCAGAGAAGTTTGCCGATCGGGCGGGCTTCGAGCGCAAGAACATGCTCACTGATCGCGCCAAGAAGCTCTATGCTCGTCGGGTTGCCGAGGAAGGGGGGCGTCTCTCTCAGGATGCCCATTGTCTGGGGGAGCCCGAAGCCATTGAGGAGAGGGCTCGCGGCGTCGTACAGGGGGCAGTATCGGACACCGTCCCGTCGCGAGTGGGCATTGACCAAGAGGGCACTAGCCCCTGCGGCCACGACACCGTGGGCGTGGTGTGCTTGGACGCCACAGGCTCCATGGCCGCTGCCACCTCAACGAGCGGGCTTTTCATGAAACGCCCCGGTCGCGTGGGCGATTCCCCCATTCCGGGGGCGGGCTTCTACGCGGATTCCGCCGTGGGGGCCGCCGCCTCAACAGGCTTGGGCGAGGACGTAATGAAGGGTTGCGTTGGTTACGAGATCGTCCGACTCATGGGTAACGGCTTGCATCCCCAGCGCGCTTGTGAGCAGGCCATAGGCATCTTTACCGAGAAGCTCAAGGCCCGTCGTGGACATGCGGGCGATATGTCCTTCGTGGCCATGGACTCTCGGGGCCGTTGGGGCGCGGCGAGCAATATTGAGGGCTTTTCCTTCGTGGTGCAGACCAAAGAAGATGCCGCTTGCGTGTACCTTGTGCATCCGCGCCAGGACGGGAGATGCACCCATGAGATAGCGAGCCAGGCCTGGCAGGATGAGTACATGCGTTCGCGCATGTCGCCTTTGGACTAGCCTTGCCATCACGGCTTTAGGAGGAGCGATGGAATCCGTTGACGACGTTGCAGCAAATCAACAGGAGCCATATGCACTCGGCCCCAACTTGGAGCGGCGTATCCTTGCGGAGGTCGACAAGGTGTCGGATGAGATGGTTGAGGCCATTCGTGCCGTCGTGCGCCAAAGGAGCGTTCGGGAGGACGCTGTACCGGGTGCGCCCTTTGGGCCCGGCGTGCATGCGGCACTCGACCAGACACTCGATCGCAGCCGATCGCTGGGCTTTTCGACAGTGGATTTGGATGGCTATATGGGCTATGCGAGCTGGAAGCCCACTTCTGGCGCGACTGGTGAGCCGGTGTTGCCAGGCTACGTGTGTGCCGTGGGCCACTTGGACGTGGTACCCGAGGGCACCTCGGGTTGGAAGGTGCCGCCATATAGCGCAGATCTCACGGCTGGGAGAATCACGGGTCGAGGCGTGCTTGACAACAAGGGCCCCATATACTCTTGCCTCTATGCGCTCTGGGCGCTGAAGCGACTGGGCCTTTCCCCACGTCGAGAAGTGCGAATCATCTTTGGCTGTAATGAGGAGACGGGCTTCAATGACCTTCGATACTACCTGAGGCACGAACCCGCGCCAGAGATGGGCTTTACGCCCGATTGCAAGTATCCAGTTGTCTATGCTGAGCGTGGGCGGCTGGGCGTGCGTCTGACGGCCTGTGCCGCCGAAACAGAGGAGGGGGAGCCGCTACAACGCCTCTTCTCTTTCATGAATGAATACGTTTTGAATGCCAAGCCGAATGGCGAGCGCTTTGGCATTGACTACTCAGACCCGGAGTTTGGCGTCACTGAGTTGAGAAACTATCGCCTGGTCTTTGAGGAAGGCATGCCTGCGGTTGAGTTCTCTGTCAGCTATCCTGCGGGCGTCACCGCCAATCAACTTGAAGAGCGATTGGGTGCCGTGGCCAGAAGGCAGGGGTTTGACTTCCAAGTGATGGGAAACTATGACCCGGTATGCTTTGAGAAGGACTGCCGTTTGGTACGCACGCTCACTCTCGCTTACGAGCGGGTTACCGGACTGGATGGTTCCCCTGTAACGACCACGGGGGGCACATACGCCAAATTCATGCCCAATGTCGTGCCCTTCGGGCCGTCATTTCCCGGCCAAAAGGGGATTGGGCACCAACCAAACGAATGGATGGACGTAGCGGACATCATCACGAATGCAAAGATTTACGCACTAAGTCTCTACCTGCTGTCTCAATAGGGGCTGGCCGCGGGACGAAACGTGGGATGGGAAAGCCAATGAGCTCGGAGAGGCGTGGAAAGAAGAAAAAGTGCTCTACGACGGGCCAGCGCAAGCTTGGGCCTAACATCACGATTGCGGAGTTTGCGGGGGCGCAGGACGCGCGGGAGGATAGCCCTGCCCCGGTGTCTCGAAGGTTTCTTGCATATCTAATCGACTGGTATCTCGGCTCGCTCTGTGCTGCGCTGCCCATCAGCATCATTGCGCAGCGGGTAATGGGTGATATGGCAAACCAACGCCTTGTCGACTTCCCAGCTCCATGGGGTATGGTCGCAGGTGCCTTGGCCCTGCTCTTCTCCTGCCTCTATTACCTAGCGATTCCGATGCTGGTTTGGCGGGGCCAGACGCCCGGCAAGCGTCTCTGTCGGATTCGCATCGAAATGGTTGACGGCTCTCCTGTGGATTTGTGGCACCTAGTGCTGCGCGAGGTCGTTGGCGTTTTTCTGCTGTCCGGCGTTATCGCCAATGCGAGCTCTGTCTGGCATCAAATGGCTACAATCGCCCTGCAAGTGAACTTGGTCCACCCTCTTATGTATGGCGGATTCGCCCTTACAGCGGTGAGCTGTGCGCTTATCCTTTGCCGTCACGACCATCGCTGCGTCCACGATTTCATTGGTGGAACTGAGGTCAGGCTCGTTGCGCATACGGAGAAAGTGCCAGCCCCCAACGTGGGGGAGCGGGATATGAGGGCTAGTTAGCTCCAAATAAACTTGGGCTTTGCTGCATAAGGAGCAAAGAAGGGGAGCAATCATGAAAATCGTTATGTTTTACGATCAAATCCAGTCTGGTCTGGGAGCTAAGGATGACCGCGATCTGCCCCTTGGCATCCTCAAGGAGCCAGTTGGACCGGCTGTCATGATGGAGGGCCCGCTCCACCAGGTGGATGGTCGAGTAGTGGCAACGCTCTGCTGCGGGTGGGGCACGTATGAGGCAGACCCGGATGAAGTTGCTCGAAAGCTTGTAGCGATGTGCCACAAGATTAATCCCGACGTTGTCATGTGCGGTCCCGCCTTCGACTATGCTGAGTATGCCGAGATGGCGGGTCGTGTGGCAGCCGATCTTGAAGCTGCTGGGAAGGTGCATGCCCTTGCCGCCATGAGCGAGGAGAATAAGGAGACCATCGCTCGCTATCGTGACAAGGTGACCATTGTGAGGACACCTAAGAAGGGGGGCATGGGACTCAATCAAGCTCTCAAGAACATGTGTCTCGTAGCGCAAGGTCTGACGTGCGGGAATGACATTTCGTCACTCAGACGAGAGGCATGCTTCTAAGGGCTTTGACAAGGAGTGTTCCATGTTAAAGGAACTTCGTGAAAGAGCTGTAGCACAGTGCAGGATTTCAAGCACAAACGCTGTGCTACGGGCACGCGAGGAGCGTTTGGCAAAACAGGCCGCAGTGTTGGGTCAGCTTAAGGCCATGGAGGGCAACCCTGCCTCCGGGCAGGGTTGCCAGACGCCCCCAGTTGTCTTTCCGGAGATCAAGTTTGACCTCAAAATGGAGATAGAGCGTCTGCGAAACCTTCGAAGGTATACGGCCGCTCGGCGGTGCAAGACGCTTGCTTCAGTGGTACTTTCGGCATTAATCCAATCATATACGATACAGGCTTTTGTGAACCCGGCAAATCTGTTGTCGAGCGGCTTTACGGGCGTGGCCATTCTCATAGACCGAGTTGCCGCTCTCTTCGGGCTTACTTTTCCTACCTTCGCTGGAATGGTGGTGCTGAACATTCCTGTTGCGCTGCTCAGCTGGAAGAGCATCTCCCGACGCTTTGTAGTGTTTTCGATGGCTCAGGTTTGCTTGGCTTCGCTCTTCCTGCGCCTGTTCACTTTCCGACCCATCTTGGATAACCTGATGCTGCAGGTGGTTTTTGGGGGATTCCTCTACGGTCTCTCTATTGCCGTGGCACTTCGCGGTGGTGCGAGCACTGCGGGCACAGACTTCATTTCACTCATGGTGTCCAATAAAACGGGCAGGTCAATCTGGGGGTTCGTATTCACAGGGAATTGTGCGGTACTCGTAATATTCGGTGCCATGTTTGGTTGGGAGCCAGCGGCCTACTCGATCATTTTTCAGTTCATCTCAACTAAGACGATTGAGACGTTTTACCATCGTTACGATCGCGTGACCCTTCAAATCATCACACAACGCCCAAAGCCGGTTCTTGAGGCTTACAACAAAGCACACAAGCATGGCTCCTCGGTGATGGAGGTCATGGGTGGACGAAGCAAGCAGCGCTACTGGCTCATCAATACTGTTGTGTCGTCCTATGAGGTTGATGATGTAATGCAGCTTGTCCGACTGTACGATGGCGGCGCAGTGGTCAATGTTTTTCGCACGGAGAGCTTCTTCGGGAACTTCTACCGTGCGCCAATTGAATAGAAACTGCCACGAAAACAGGCTCGTTCGTACCATCCGTAATTGCACGTAAGATAGCAGAAGACCCCTGTCAGTGGTATGCCCTTCGGTCTGTGACGCACGCAGGGGTTGATGTGGGTTGTGGGGGGCGTTGTGGTGTCACGGCACATCGCTATTCGCTTGTCTCGTCATCCGGGTTGCGGCCGAGGCGAGCAGCGCCCTCGTCCCCCTCGTCGGGCTCGAGGAGGTCGGCCAAGGTCTTGCTGTCAAGGTAGGCCGAGGTGACGCGACCGAGGTCACGCCAGACGCCCACGGTGGTGCAGGTGTCCATCTGCGAGCAGAACGTGTCGTTGGTGCACTGCAGGCATGCCACCGGCGCGAGCGATCCCTCAGCTGCACGCAGGAGCTCTCCCAGCGTGTATTCCTCAGGCTTGCGCGTGAGGCGGTATCCGCCGCCCTTGCCGCGCTGGCTCTCCACGTAGCCCGCCTTGTGCATGAGGGAGATGACCTGCTCAAGGTACTTGCGCGAGATGTTCTGCCGCTTCGAGACGTCACCCAGGGAAACCCACCCCTCGTGGGATGCGAGATCGGCCATCGCGCGCAGGGCGTACATACCCTTTGTCGAGAACATCCCGGCCATGGCTAGGCTCCCTTCTCGTCCTTGTCGGTGGCGTCGGTCGCCGGTGCGGCTTCGGCGTCCTTGCGGCCCTCAAGCATCTCCTTGAGCGTGCGCCAGGCAAGCTCGGCGCACTTCACGCGCGCGGGCATGTGCGAGATGTCCTTGAGCATCCCGGCGTCCTCGAGTGGGGCAAGCTCGACCTCGTCGGTGACCTCACCGCGCACCATGCGCTCGAAGAGGTCGCAAAGTCGAATGGCCTCCTCGGGGGTCCGTCCCACCATGAGGTCGCTCATGATGTCGGCCGAGGCCTGGCTGATGGCACAGCCGTGGCCTGTGAACGCGGCCTCCTCGATGGTTCCGTTGCCCGCCAGACGCACTGAGAACCTGAGTTCGTCTCCGCAGGAGGGGTTCACGCCCTCGTGTGTGCAGGTGGGGTCCTCCATCTGGTACTTGTAGTCGGGATGGGCCACATGGTCCATGAATTCGGCGTTGTAGAGACTAGTCACGTCCATGGAAGACCTCCCAGACCCTCCCCAGTCCGTCGACAAGCGCGTCGACATCGGACTTGTCGTTGTAGAAGGCAATGCTCGCACGGCAGGTGGCACCATTCTCCACGCCCAGGTAGGCGAGAAGCGGCTGTGCACAATGGTGGCCGGCACGTATGCAGACGTTGCCCATGTCGAGAATCGACGCCACGTCGTGCGGGTGAATGCCGCGCACGTTGAAGGCGACGGAGCCCACATGGCGCTCTCCCTCGGCGGGACCAATAACGTCCACGTAGGGGAGGGCAGCAAGTGATTCCGTGAGGTAGCGGGCGAGAAGACGCTCGCGTGCCTCGAGGGCGTCAAAGCCCTTCTCGTTGAGGTAGTCCAGGTCAGCCCCAAAGGCATATGCGCCAGCGGCGTCCTGCGTGCCGGCCTCGAACTTCTGCGGGACGGGCGCCCAGACGGCATCCGTCTCGGTCACGGAGTCGATCATCTCTCCGCCGGTCAGGAAGGGTGGCATGGCATCGAGCACCTCAGAGGTGCCCCAAAGGACGCCTATCCCCATGGGGCCACCCATCTTGTGCGCCGAGAAGGCGAGAAGGTCGCAGCCAAGCTCGCGCACGTTGACGCGCACGTGCGGCACGGACTGCGCGCCATCGGCCACCATGTAGGCACCCATCTCGTGGGCACGCCTCGCAATCATGGGGATGTCGTTCTCAACGCCCAGGACGTTTGAGACCTGCGTTACCGAGACGATCTTGGCATGCGGGCCAACCTTGGCGGCAACCTCCTCGGGCGTGATGCGGTAGTTCTCATCCATGCGCAGGTAGACCAGGTTGGCACCGGTCTCGCGACAGACTCGCTGCCAGGGGATCAGGTTCGAGTGGTGCTCCATGATGGAGATGACCACGTCGTCTCCGGGCTTGAGCACCTGGCGGCCAAGCGCATGTGCCACGAGGTTCAAGGACTCGCTGGTATTCCTTGTGAAGACGACCTGGTTGCCACAGGGCTTGCCGCTCTCGTCAACCGCACCCAAAAATGCGGCAACCTTGCCGCGCGTCTGGGCGATGGCCTCGGTGGCTTCAACGGAGAGCCTGTAGAGGCCACGGAGCGGGTTGGCGTTCATGGTCTCGTAGAAGCGGCGCTGCGCGTCGAGGACCGCGGCAGGGCGCTGCGCAGTGGCGGCGCTGTCGAGAAAGGCCAGGCCCGGGTTAGTGGCAAGCAGCGGGAAGTCTGCCTTGTAAGGGCTCTGCTCGATGGATGCGAGCTCGTCTTGCGTAAGCATCGGCGACCTCACTCCCCCTCGTCTGCGGCGAGCTGGGCGCTCTCGTCGAAGTCGTGCGCAACCTCTGTGCCCAACACGCGTTCGGCCTGGCGTACCGCGACGTCGTGGGCGTGCTTCTCGGGTGCGTTGATGATGGCATCCTCGAAGAGGGCGCGCACGAAGAGGTCCTCTGCGTCCTTGCGGGAAAGGCCACGGTCGGCAAGGTAGTCCATCTGCTCGGGGCCAACGGTGCCGATGGTGGCGCCGTGGTTGCCCTGGACGTCGTCCTCGTCGCAGAGGATGACGGGGAGGGTCTTGTTAACCACGTCATCGCCGAAGACCAGCACGCTTTCGGCCTCGTCACCCTTTGAGCCGCGCGCGCCGTGGACGAGGTCGATGGTGGCGCGCAGGGCCTTCTCGGCTGCGTCGTCCAGGATGCCGTGCTCGCGCACGTGGGCAATGGTGTCCTTGCCACGCTGGCGCACCACGTGGTTCACGTCCAGATGGTCCTTGCCGTTGGCAAAGTAGCGCAGGGAGACGTTCGTGCGGGCACGGTCCCCGGAGAGGGACACGGCCGTGCCAAACGTCACGGTGCCGCCGCCCAGCGCGTATTGGCGAACCTCGATGTGGGCGTCGTCATCGGCGTCCACGCCTACGCTCTCGAGGTGCTGCTGAGAGGAACCGATGCCCACAACCTCGGTGATTGTGACGTGCGTGCCCTCCTCCGCAATCACGCGCAGAAGCGATGCCGAGGTTGCAGCTGCCGCATCGGTGCCGCCAGCGGCCACCACGATAGAGACCGTGGCACCGGCACGCACCATGACGCCCGTGTCGGCGACCTCGCCCTTGTCGGTGTCGATGGTCACCACTATTGGCTCGGTACGCACGGTGTGCGCGGGAACCTCGACGTAACGAGCGTCGGCGGCTTGCGAGATGACCCAGTCGGTGACCTTCTCGCCCATGCCGCACTCCAGCTGCGAGAAGAGCTTGGGAAGCGCAAAGTACACGTCGCCCTCGCGCGAGAGCTTGGGCACTGTGAGCGTGATGCCATTGGCGCGCAGGCGGTTCCACGTCTGAGCGGGGGGCTCGTTCACGCGGTCGAGCACGACGGTGGTGTTCTCGTCTGCCATCAGCCAATCGCCCCTTCCATCTCGAGTTTGATGAGGTTGTTCATCTCGACGGCATACTCCATGGGGAGTTCCTTCGAGACCGGGTTTGCAAAGCCGTTGACCACGAGCGTGCGGGCCTCCTGCTCGGAGCAGCCGCGGCTCATGAGGTAGAGGATCGTGTCGTCGGAGATGCGACCGATGGTGGCCTCGTGGCCCACGGACGCGGTTGGGTTGCGCACGTCCATCGCGGGGATGGTGTCGGAGCGGCTGATGTTGTCGAGCATCAGCGACTGGCAGCTCACGGTGCACCGCGCGTTGTCCGCATGGCGACCCACGACGACCGAGCTTCTGAAGGTGTTGATGCCACCGTCCTTGGAGATGGACTTGGTGCTCACCGATGCCGTGGTGTCACGGCCGTTGAGAATGACCTTGCAGCCGGTGTCGAGGTCCTGCGTGGCGCCGGCGAAGGTGATGCCCGTGAACTCGCAGCTCGAGCGGTCGCCTGCGAGGATCGTGGTGGGGTAGAGGTAGGAGACGTGGCTGCCGAAGCTGCCCGAGACCCACTCCATCTTGGAGTCTGCGCCCACGGTGGCGCGCTTGGTGTTGAGGTTGTACATGTTCTTGGACCAGTTCTCGATCGTGGAGTAGCGCAGGCGTGCGCCGTCCTTCACGAAGAGCTCCACGGCGCCGGCATGGAGGTTTGCCGCGTAGTACTTGGGTGCCGAGCAACCCTCGATGAAGTGCAGGCTGGCACCGGGCTCGACGACGATGAGCGTGTGCTCGAACTGGCCTGCGCCCTGGGCGTTCAGGCGGAAGTAGCTCTGCAGCGGGTAGTCAAGCGAGACGCCCTCGGGCACGTAGACAAAGGAGCCGCCGGACCACACGGCGTAGTGGAGTGCCGCAAACTTGTGGTCGGTCATGGGGATGAGGGTGCCAAAGTACTGGTGCACCACGGGCTCCCAGGTGGGGTCGTGGAGCGCGTCCTCGATCGTGGTGTAGACCACGCCCCGCTTGGCGACCTCCTCGCGCATGTTGTGGTAGACGATCTCGGAGTCGTACTGGGCGCCCACGCCGGCGAGCGACTCGCGCTCCGCCTCGGGGATGCCCAGGCGCTCGAAGGTGTCCTTGATGTCTGCCGGCACGTCGTCCCAGCTCGAGACCTGCTTGGTCTTGGGCGAGACGTATGTCGAGATGTGGTCGAGGTCAAGCCCTGCAATCGAGGGGCCCCAGTTGGTGGCCATGGGACGGTTGTGGTACTCGTCAAGCGCCTTCAGACGCAGGTCAAGCATCCACTGGGGCTCGTCCTTCTTGGCCGAGATCGCACGTACGATGTCCGGCGTGAGGCCGTCGGCATAGCGCTCGTATCCCTCCTCGGACTTGGTGAAGTCGTAGAGGGAGCGGTCGACGTCTTCGACCTGCGTTCTCTCCCTCGTCACCTTGCATCACCCTCGTCCTGGGGCTGGCGCTCGAAGCGCTCGAAGCCATTCTTGTCGATGTCGTCGATGAGGCTTGCGGAACCCTCGGCCACGAGGCCGCCCTTGACCATCACGTGCGTGCGGTCAACGGAGAGGCGCTCAAGGATCCGCGTGTTGTGCGTGATCATGATGAGCGCGCCGCCCACGGTCTCGCGATAGCGCTGGATGCCGCGGGAGACCGTGGTCAGGGCATCGACGTCGAGGCCCGAGTCCGTCTCGTCCAGGATGGCGAGCTTGGGCTGGAGGAGAAGGAGCTGGAGCATCTCGATCTTCTTCTTCTCGCCGCCCGAGAAGCCCACGTTGAGCTCGCGCATGAGGAAGCTCTGGTCGAGGTCGAGCCCGTCGGCGATGGCGCCCACGCGACGGCGGAACTCGCGCGCGGTGCACTTGAGCTCGGGGCGCATCTGCGAGATGGAGCGCAGGAAGCTGTAGAGGGGCACGCCGGGGACCTCGACGGGGGCCTGGTAGGACAGGAAGATGCCGGCGAGCGAGCGCTTGTCGGGCGAGAGGTCGGTGATGTCCTGGCCGTCGAAGGAGATGGTGCCGGAGGTGACCTTATAGGTGGGGTCGCCCATGATGACATGCCCGAGCGTTGACTTGCCGGCGCCGTTGGGGCCCATGAGGACGTGGGTCTCGCCTGCGCCAACCTTGAGATCGACGTTGTGGAGGATGGGTTTGTCCTCCGTGCCTGCGGAGATGCCGCTCACGTCGAGAAGCGTGTCTGCCATGTTGTTCTCCTAGCTCGAATGCGCAGGCGGCCGGGGGGCTGCCGGCGCAGGTTTTCCTCTCCGCGCTCGTGCCGGCGGGCCGGCGCACGCGATTTTGGTCATGGGGACGGTGCTCTGGGCGAGCTGGTTGCAGAGAAATCCCCGACGACCTACTCGCAGAGTACCCCTCACGACCTAATTCATACTAGTTTGTAGGAAATAGAAGGCAAGTGCGATGGGGGAGTTTTCTCGGCGGTTTCACAAATTCCTATTGTGCAGGGGGCATTTTAGGTGAGAGGGGCGTAGGAAGTCGCCCTCCGGCGATCGGCGCTGCGGCACGAATCCGGTGTCGCAGCGCGCTTCTGCTGGTCTCTCTCGTGATTTCTCGACGTTTAAGAATTTCGCGGACGTTTAGCCACCCCTAACCGTCGAAACTTTACGTGACCATTTTTATCTCGTGAATTCTCGACGGTTAGGGGTGGCTAAACGGCGAAATCGTACGTCAAAGCCCCTCAGCTGCCAGGAAGCCCCGCGCCCGCCTTCGTCGTCTGCCCCGTTGCGCTAGGGTAGTCACCCGGGAAGGGGGCCGCACGGCTGCGGCAGCCGTGCGCCCACCGTATAACGCAAGGGGAGAGGCCCTACCGCATGGGATGCAGGGCGACAAGTGGCGTGCTTGAGAGACTTGTGAGGTACTGCGAGGTTCCCCCGCATCAGACCCGCGCACCGCGATGACGGTGCCCTCGACCTCGGCTCAGTTCGACATGGCGCACGTCGTTGCCGCTGACCTGCGCGCCGTTGGCGCCCAAGATGTCACGCTCGACGAGCACGCCTACGTCACGGCCCACTGGCCTGCAAGCGCCGGTGCCGAGAAGTGCTCCACGCTTGCGTTCTGCTGCCACCTCGACACCGCCTGGCAGACCTATGGCAGCCCTGCGCACCCGCAGGTCAAGCGCTACGAGGGTGGTCGCCTGGTTCTGGGGCGCGGCCGCGACGGCGCGGAGGTCATGCTCGACCCCGCCTCAAACCCGGAGCTCGTGGACCTTGTCGGTGAGGACCTCGTGACCTCGGACGGCACATCGCTTCTCGGCGGAGACGACAAGGCCGCCGTGGCCATGGTCGTCTCGCTTCTTGCGCGCCTTGCCGAGAACCCCTCCATCCCACACCCAGCGCTCGGCCTTGCGTTTGTCCCGGACGAGGAGATTGGCCACGGTGCAGCACTGCTCGACCTCGACGCACTGGGTGCCGCCTACGGTTACACCATCGACGCCGGCCCGCTTGGCGAGTTCTGCTGCGAGATGTTCAACGCCGCCGAGGCAGTAATCCGGGCAAACGGGCGCTCTGTCCACACCGGCACTGCGAAGGGATGGTGAACGCCTCCGAAGCGCTGCTCCGCGTGCATCAGCTCATTCCGCCCCAAGACCGGCCGGAGTTCACGCAGGGCCGCGAGGGCTTCTTCTACCTGGAGCGCATTGAGGGCAACTGCAAGGACGCCCGCGCGGATTACATCATTCGCGACCACGACCGCATCCGCTTCGAGGCGAGAAAGGACCTGCTCCGCTCGTCCGTGGTGCAGGTGGACGAGGAGTACGCGCTGCGTCCGTCCGTAGAAAGCGGCCAGCCGGTTCTCACCATCGACATCCGCGACCAGTACCGCAACATGGCCGAGGTCATCACTCGTCCCGAGAATGCGCACCTCATCGAGTCCGCGCAGCGGGCATATGCTGCGTGTGGCGTCACCATGCGAGCAGTCCCCATGCGCGGCGGCACCGACGGGGCGCAGCTCTCCTTTCGCGGCCTGCCGTGCGCGAACCTCTCGGCCTGCTGCCATAACGCGCATAGCGTGACCGAGTTGTTCCGGTCCGCGAGCTGGAGGCCATGGTCGACGTACTACGGGCGCTCGTGGGCATCTACGCGGAGAGCCGAACCCGTAAGGAGAGCCGAACCCGTAAGAGAAGGGTTTGGCTATCTATCTTCAATTAGACGAGGCATGTCTCTGGGCCCATGAGCGAAGGCAACAGCCTTGCGCGGTCGCCCGCGTGCGTGTAACATCTCGTGCGAACGTTGGTGAACCAAGGAGGCATTCATGGCAGGAGTCGCAGGAGGAGAGCTCGCTAAGTAGCGATGCGTCACCCGCCCGTCGCTGGGCAACGTCCTTCTCGCCGCCAAATTCCTGGAGAATCGCCATGCCTTTGTTCTCTCGCCCTGCTCGGCGCGCTCTTTTCACGCCCACGGCCCGCCTCGTCCTTGCAAACTTCCTGCTCGTCGTGTGCTTCACGGCTACGTACTTTGTGGGGGTAATCGGCTGTGCCACCTACGAGCTTGGGGCCGACGCCCTTGCGGTCTCGGCCCTGGTCGTGCTGATCAACGTCACGCTTGTGATAGGCGGCGCACTTGCGGGCGTTGTCACAGACCGCATGGGGCCTCGCCTCACGCTGACGGCATCGCTCGCAGGCATGGCACTCATCGGCGTTTTTGCCCTGCTCATGCCATTGAGCTATCCCACGCTCGCTGCCGTTTCGATGCTCGAGGGCCTGGCCGACGGCTTTTGCAGCACGGCGGTGAGCGCCTACCCACGCTTCCTCACCAGTCGCCCACGCGAGCTCAAGCGCATGAACAGCCTGTGTGGCACAGCGGTCTCGGTTGCCGTTATTGCCGGGCCACTCATTGGCGGTGCCGCCACCGTGGTTGCTACGAACCAAGCGAGCTTTGCCACGATTCCGGTGGCGGCGCTGCTCGCCGCCGCGCTTGCCTGGGTGACGCCGGAGGAGCCTGAGGCCAGGGGCAAGCAGCGCGCAGGCAACGCGGCTGGCGAGAAGGCCGCAGCGCGCGAGGGCTTCTGGCACCAGCTCGTCGAGGGCTTTCGCGTGACCTTCTCGCATGATACCCTGCGCACGCTGTTCCTCCTCTACTTCCTGGGGTTCTTTGCATACGGAGCCTTCGACTCGCTTGAGTCGCTCTTCTACCGTGACGTGCTGCAGGTGACAGGCGATTGGATGGGGTGGCTCTCGGCCTGCGCGGGGGTTGGTGCTACGGCAGGATCGCTTCTGGTGCTGCGCGTCTCGACGAAGCGCCTCACGCTGGGGACCATCGCCGCGTTGCTCCTGGTGACGGGTGTGGGCTCCATGATCTATGTGGGAACGGCCAACGTTGCCATTGCCGTTGTGGGACAGCTTGTGACCGGCCTGGGCTTTGGCGCCATGCGCCCTGTGAAAGACACGGTTCTGCAGCACAGCTGCGACATCTCGTGCGTAGGCCGCGTGACTGCCGTCATGAACGTGGGCACCAACAGCGCGGGCACCCTGCCTCTGCTCGTGGCTCCGCTGGTGGCAGATGTGCTTGGGGTGCAGGGTACGCTCTTTGCGGCGTCGGTTATTGTTGCGCTGCTGGCGCTCGTGTTCTTCCTGCTCACGCGGCGAGGCGGAGAAGGCCCAAGGCACTAACGTAGCCTGCGCTACCTGGGCCATCATCCTCATGCCAAAGTTTGCTAGCCCCATTAATAGATGTAGGAATCATGAACCACACGGCCATATCGCTCATGCCGTTAGCGATACTCGCGCGGCAGGGTACTATCACCAAGCTAGCTAACGGCATTAATTATACGGAGAGAGGAGCAAGGCGTGGCAAGGGGGGACGAGACAAGCTGGTCCGGACTGGCCCAGCAGCTCATGGACTCGATGCACGGCCTCAAGGCTGGTCATGGCTCGCATCCCAAAGACATGGAGATGCGCGGCGAGATAAACGCCCTACATGTGCTTCACCACCATCCCGAGGGAGTGACCCCAACGGTCTTGGCGCGCGCGTGCCAGGTGTCGACGGCGCGCATCACCAAGACAATCGATCAGCTCGAGGGGCGAGGGCTTGTGGAGCGGCGTCCAAGCCCCAAGGACCGTCGCAGCGTGACTGTGCGCCTCACCGAGGCCGGCGAGACCGAGATCGCGCAACGCAGCAAGAGGATCAACGGCTACCTTGAGCAAATCTTGCGCGAGCTGGGCGAGAAGGACGCGCGCGAGCTGGTGCGCATCTCTACCCGGATTGCAGAGATCGTCTCGGCGCACGCACAAACGGGATATGTGGGCGGCTGCCCCCTGGGAGGAGATGGCGCAGATGAGGCTCGTTAGGCTTCTTCGCGGGCATGTGGGCGAGGTTGTGGCGGTATTCGCGCTTCTTCTCGCCCAGGCGCTCTGCGAGCTCTCGCTTCCACGCTACATGTCCGACATCGTGAACGTGGGCGTGGTTGGCGCCGAGGCGGGAAACACCGCCTACCTGGGGCACATGGCGCTCGTGATGCTTGGCTTCTGCGGTGGGTCGCTCGTGGCCGCCGTGCTCTCGGGGCTCATTGCGTCTAGGGTTGCGGCTGCCGTGGCGCGCGACCTGCGCCGGGACGTGTTCCAAAAAGTGATGTCCCTCTCTCCTGCGGAGGTCAATCGCTTCTCGCAGTCGTCGCTCATCACGCGCTGCACCAACGACGTGCAGCAGATTCAGAACATGATCGTGATCATGCTTCGCATGGTGATGTTTGCACCGGTCATGGGTGTTGTTGCCGTGGTGCAGGTCATGACCATGGGCGGCGGGCTTGCGTGGATCGTGGGCGCTGCGCTTCTCGCCGTGCTGGGCATCGTGGTGGTCCTCTTCACGCTTACCATGCCGCGCTTCAAGGTCATGCAGTCGCTGGTAGACCGCGTGAACCTCCTCGCGCGAGAGATGCTCGACGGCATTATGACCATCCGCGCCTTTGGTCGGCAGGACCACGAGCTCTTGCGCTTTGACGGTGCGTCCGGCGACCTGAGGGATGCGCAGCTCTTCGTGAACCGTGCCATGACGCTCATGATGCCGCTCATGATGCTCGTGATGAACGTGACCACCGTCGCCATCGTGTGGTTTGGCTCACACGGCGTTGCGGCCGGCACCTTGCAGGCGGGTGACATGATGGCCTTCATCAGCTACGCCATGATGATCGTGATGAGCTTCCTCATTGTCTCGATGGTGGCCGTAGTCTTGCCACGTGCCGAGGTCTCCGTTGGCCGCGTGCAGGAGGTCTTGGACGTGACCCCTGCGGTGAGCGAGCCCGAGCGGCGGCCCGTCTCGGTGGCGCCGGATGCCCCGCGAGGTCGCTTGGCCTTTGACCACGTGAGCTTTCGCTATCCCGACGCCGAGGGCGATGTGGTGAGTGACGTCAGCCTCACGACCGCACCCGGCAAGGTGACGGCAATCGTGGGCTCCACGGGATCGGGCAAGTCGACGCTCGTGCAGCTGGTGCCGCGCCTCTACGACCCCACGGCTGGCACCATCACGCTCGACGGGGTGGACACACGTCAGATGGCCCTGGCCGACCTTCGCTCTCGCGTGGGCTATGTGCCCCAGCAGGGATTTCTCTTCTCGGGCACCATCGGCTCGAACGTTGCCTTCGGTGCAGAGGACGCTGGCGAGAAGGACCTGCTCCACGCTGTAGACGTGGCACAGGCCACAAAGCTTGTGGTGCAGAGGGAAGAGGGGCTCAACACAGTCATCGCGCAAGGCGGTACCAACGTATCGGGCGGGCAGCGCCAGCGCCTGGCCATAGCCCGTGCGCTTGCGATTCACCCCGAGGTGCTGGTGCTGGACGATTCCTTCTCAGCGCTGGACTACGCCACCGACGCGCGGCTGCGTCAGGCGCTTGCGCGCGAGCAGGCGGACACGGCCGTGCTGGTGGTGGCGCAACGCATAGCCACCGTGATGGGTGCCGACCAGATCATCGTGCTCGATGACGGGCACGTGGTGGGCAAGGGCACGCATGAGGAGCTCCTGCGCAGCTGCCCCGAGTACCTGGAGATTGCGAAGAGCCAGCTCAGCGACAGGGAGCTTGGCCTTGAGGAGGGCGAGTAGCATGGCGGGGAGAACGGAGCAGCCCAGACGCCCGATGCATTCCCACGGGCCGGGGGCTCGCATGGCACCTGGCGAGAAGGCCAAGGACTTCAAGGGCACCATTGCTAAGCTCCTGCGCTACATGGGGCCCTACCGTGTGGGCCTTGTGGCGGCAGTGCTTCTCGCCATGGCGTCGGTGGTGTTCTCGGTGGTGGGGCCAAAGGTCCTGGGCAACGCCACGACTGAGGTCATTCTCGGCGTCCAGGCTGCGGCAGCGGGGACGGGCGGCATCGACTTTGCCCTCGTCGGGCAGATCCTGGTGACGCTTCTCGCCATCTATCTGGCAAGCGCGGCCGCATCGGGAATCCAGAGCTGGATCATGACAGGGATCACGCAGAAGGTCGTCTACCGGATGCGCGGAGAGATAGCCGACAAGATTTCGAAGGTGCCCCTCTCGTATTTTGACGGGAAGGCCATCTCGAAGGGTGACGTGCTCTCGCGCATGACCAACGACGTAGACACGCTGAGCCAGTCACTTAACCAGGGCCTCATCCAACTGGTGACCTCCATCACGCAGGTGGTGGGCGTGGCCATCATGATGCTTGCGATCTCGGCTCCGCTTGCGGGCGTGACCTTTGTGACGCTGCCGGTCTCGGCACTCATCCTGGGCGTGCTTATCCGCAGGTCGCAGAAGTACTTCCGCCTGCAGCAGGAGCAGCTCGGCATCGTGAACGGACGCGTCGAGGAGGACTTCTCGGGACAGGTGGTCATCCAGGCCTTCAACCGCGGCGAGCGCGCCGTGGAAGGCTTTGGGGAGGAGAACGACCGCCTGTACGAGAGCGCGTGGAAGAGCCAGTTTCTCTCGGGTCTCATGCAGCCGCTCATGAACCTCGTGGGCAACATGGGCTACGTGGGCGTTGTCGTTGTGGGCGCGGGCCTTGCCGTGACCGGCTCCATCCAGCCGGGCGACATCCAGTCGTTCATCCAATACGTGAGGAACTTCACGCAGCCCATCACGCAGCTGGCAACGGTCTCGAACGTGCTGCAGCAGATGGCCGCCTGTGCCGAGCGCGTCTTTGAGTTTCTCGACGCGCCCGAGGAGGAAGAGACGGCTGCGGTCGACCCCGTTACGGGGGCTGCGGCCGAGGCCATTGGCCACGCTGCTGGTGCCGTGGACTTCGATCACGTGTCCTTTGGCTATCTGCCTGGGCAGACGATCATCCACGACTTTACGGCAAACGTTGAGCCTGGCCGCACGGTGGCCATTGTGGGGCCAACCGGTGCCGGAAAGACCACGCTCATGAAGCTTCTGCTGCGCTTCTATGACGTGGATGGGGGAGCGCTGCGCGTGGACGGCCACAACGTGCGCAACGTTGAGCGAGCCGACCTGCGGCAGAACTTCTCGATGGTCCTTCAGGATGCGTGGCTCTTTAAGGGCTCCATACGCGAGAACATCCGCTTCGGTCGCCTCGATGCCACCGACGAGGAGGTGGAGGCTGCCGCGCGCTACGCGCACTGCGAGCACTTCATCAAGACGTTGCCGGACGGCTACGACTTTGAGCTGGACGAGGGTGCCACAAACATAAGCCAGGGACAGCGTCAGCTGCTCACCATTGCGCGCGCGGTGCTTGCGGATCGGCCGATTCTCATTCTGGATGAGGCCACCTCGAACGTGGACACGCGCACCGAGTGGCGCATCCAGCGTGCCATGGACAAGCTCATGGACGGCCGCACGAGCTTTGTGATTGCGCACCGGCTCTCGACCATTCGCAACGCCGATGCGATCCTGGTGCTTAGGGATGGCGACATTGTCGAGAAGGGCACGCACGAGGAGCTTCTTGCGGCAGGCGGCTTCTACGCGCAGCTGTACCAGTCGCAGTTCGAGGAGGTTGCGTAAACAAGGGGGCGGGGAGAGGGACATGGCGTCTCTCTCCCCGCAGGAGGAAGGTGGGCTGGTTGGGAGGCCGCGGTGCGCGGCGGTTTCGGGTGCTAGCGGCGGCGACGGCCGAGGGGGCGCCGGTTGCTCTTGCCACCGTCGCCGATGATAACGATGAGGCTCAGTACGCAAACGATGGCGATAAAGGCGATGTGCTCGAGAACGTTCATGGTGTGCTCCTTCCGACGCGACGCTGTGGTCGTTGCTTTTCGTTGACCCTATAATCCCGCGAGGTGGCTTTTGGTGCCATCGAGTGAACTTACGGGCGTCTTACGCTTTCGTAAGCTTCGGCTTCCCGGCGCCGCCGCCGGCTCTCGGCCGTGCTGGCTTCGAATGTGTGACGGTTCGCAACACGAACGTCGACGAATGTGTGACGTCCTGCGCGGGTCACACATTCGGATGCGAACCTGTGACGAACCGTCACACAATCGCCGGCGGACACGGGTTTGCCTCGTGCCGAGAGCCGCCTTTCGCCCCCGGTTGCCCAAGCCCTTCTCGCCCTGTCGTGTTGCGCCTTGGTAATGTGGCGCCCCCGGCCTGTCCTTGTCCCGTAAAATGGTCGAGGTGAAACAGCTCCAGACAGGAGGGCCTATGCCACTAAGCAGGGAAGACGTGCAGGGTATCGCGGACTACGCGCGCATCGCCCTCACGGACGAGGAACTCGACGAGATGACCGCCTACATGAACGAGGCGGTCGACCTTCTCGAGCCCATCCGCCAGTACGACCTCGATGGGGTCGATCCCACCTTCCACCCCATCGGCGACCTCTCAAACGTGATGGGTGAGGACGTCATCGACGACTCCGTCCGCGCCCTGCCCGTCGACGTGGCGCTCGAGAACGCCGGCTCCACGCGCGACCACCACTTCCGCGTGCCCTCAATCCTGGGTACCGACGAGGACGAGGGAGGTCTTGCCTGATGGCCAACATCGACCAGCTCTCTGCCGCGCGCATTGCCGCGGGCGTGGCGGCAGGGGAGTTTAGCGCAACCGAGGTTGCCAAGGCCTCCCTCGACGCCATCGAGTCGCGTGACGACAAGGTCCAGGCATTCCTGCAGGTCTCGTCAGACCTTGCCCTCGCGGTCGCCGCCGAGACGGACCGCCGTCGTACGTCAGGCGAGAAGCTCGGCCCACTCGCTGGCGTGCCGGTTGCCTTCAAGGACAACATGCATCTCGTGGGCACGCGCACGACCTGCGCCTCCAAGATGCTCGAGAACTACGAATCCACCTTTACCGCCACCTGCGTCCAGCGCATGCTTGACGCGGGTGCCACGCCCATGGGTAAGGCCAACATGGACGAGTTCGCATTTGGCTCGTCCACGGAGTCCTCGGCCTTCCACCGCACGAACAACCCCTGGGATACCGACCGCGTTCCGGGCGGCTCTTCGGGCGGGTCGGCGGCCGCGGTCGCCGCCGGTGAGGTCACCATCTCGCTTGGCTCCGACACGGGCGGCTCCATCCGCCAGCCGGCGAGCCTCTGTGGCGTAGTGGGCATGAAGCCCACGTACGGTGCCGTGAGCCGCTACGGCGTGGTGGCGTTCGGCTCTTCGCTTGACCAGGTTGGGCCCTTCGGTCGCTCCGTCGAAGACGTGGCGCTTGCCATGAACGCGCTCACGGCTGCCGGCCGTGACCCGTACGACTCCACGAGCCAGCCCTGCGCCGTCGACTTCCTCGAGCACCTCGAGGACGGCGTTGAGGGCATGCGCGTGGGCGTGGTGTCTGCGCTCATGAACGCCGCCGGCCTTGCGGCGGAGGTCCGCGCGGCCGTGGATGGTGCGACAAAGGCCCTCGAGGACGCCGGTGCCCAGCTCGTCGAGGTCGATCTGCCTAACATCAAATCTGCAATCGCTGCCTACTACGTGATCGCACCGTGCGAGGCCTTCTCCAACCTCGCCCGCTTTGACGGCGTGCGCTATGGCTACCAGGAGGAGGGCTGCACCACGCTGGCCGAGCAGACCTCCAAGAGCCGTGCCCACGGCTTTGGCGAGGAGGCTAAGCGACGCCAGATGCTTGGCGCGTATCTTCTCTCCAGCGGCGTCTACGACAAGTACTACTACCCGGCACAGCAGGTGCGCACCCTCATCACGCAGGACTACAGCCACGCCTACGGGCAGTGCGACGTTATTCTCATGCCTGCCACGCCGCGCGCCGCCTTCAAGTTCGGCGAGATGAGCGACCCCACGCAGATGTACGCGTCGGACATGTTCACGATCTCGAACAACATCGCAGGCAACGGCGGCATCTCGGTGCCACTGGGTCTGGGTGCCGAGTCTCGGCTGCCCGTCTCGGTCCAGCTGCAGGGCCCTGCCTTCTCGGACCGCAGGCTCCTGCGCTTTGCCCGTGCCGTCGAGAAGTCCTTCTCGGCGCGTGGCGTTGTCGCACCCGAGTTTGCTGGGAAGGGGGGTGAGCTTGCATGAAGAGGCTCGCTGAGGTCCTGGGGGACTGGGAGGCCGTGATTGGCCTTGAGGTCCACACCGAGCTCACTACGCTCGAGACCAAGATGTTCTGCAACTGCAAGAACACGCACGATGACCCGCCCAATACCAACGTGTGCCCCGTGTGCCTGGGCATGCCCGGCGCGCTGCCGGTGCCCAACCGCGCGGCCATCCAGTCCATCGTGATGGCGGGGCTGGCCACAAACTGCCAGATCATGCGCCACTCGATGTTCTATCGCAAGCACTACTTCTATCCCGACATGGCCAAGAACTTCCAGACCACGCAGGGTCCCGTCGCCTTCTGCATGCACGGGCGTCTCGACCTTGAGGTCTCTGGCGGGGGCGCGGCCGAGCGTCCGGCATGGGAAGACGTGGCCGGCGACGGCACGACCGCAATCGCGCGCGAGAAGGATGGCTCCTACGTGGTGCCCATCCGCATCCTGCGCATCCACATGGAGGAGGACGCCGCCAAGATGGTGCACGTAGGCGGCGAAGAGGGCCGCATCACGGCTGCTACTGAGTCCCTTATCGACTACAACCGCTGCGGCACGCCCCTCATCGAGCTCGTCACCGAGCCCGACCTGCGCACGCCCGAGGAGGCCCGCCTCTTCATGGAGAAGCTGCAGCAGACGTTCAAGACGCTGGGCATCTCCGACTGCTCGCTGGAGAACGGCTCCATGCGCTGCGACGGCAACATCAGCCTGCGCCGCCGCGGCGAGACGCGCCTGGGCACCAAGACCGAGATGAAGAACATCAACTCGTTCAAGAGCCTGCACGACGCGCTCGAGTACGAGATCTGCCGCCAGGCCGAGGTACTCGAAGAGGGTGGCATCATCTACCAGGAGACGCGTCACTGGGAGCCCAGCCGTCGTCGCACCGTCGTGATGCGCGTGAAGGAGACGGCCGATGACTACCGTCTCTTCCCCGACCCCGACCTCGCGCCCTTCGACCTCACGGACGACTTCATCGAAGAGGCGCGCGAGAAGATCCCCGAGCTGCCTGACGCCAAGCGAGACCGCTACATGCGCGACTACGGACTCAAGCAGGCCGACGCTGCCCAGCTGGCGGGAGATCCCAAGGTCGCGACCTTCTTCGAGGAATCCCTTGCAGGAGCGCCGGCCAAGGCCGTGTCCACCGTCGCCAACGTGATGGTGAACCTCGCGCCGAGCTTCGATGCGCTTGCACCGGCGCAGGTGAGAGGCATTGCCAGCCTTCTCGCCGAGGATGCCATCACCTTTGCGCAGGCGCGTGAGGTGCTCGAGGCCGTCAACGGCACGGATGCAGATCCGGAGAGCGTGGTGGATGAGCGCGGCATGCGTCAGGTGACAGACGCCGGCGCACTCGAGCCCATCGTGGACGAGGTCCTCGCGCGCTGTGCCGACCAGGTCCAGCAGTACCGCGACGGCAACAAGAAGGTTGTGGGATACCTGGTTGGGCAGTGCATGAAGGCATCGAAGGGCTCGGGCAATCCCAAGCTCTTCAACAAGCTGCTGGCCGAGAGGCTCGGGGCGTGATCGGCGAGGGGACCATCGCGGCGGCCACCGCGTACGTGCACGGTCTCCTCGCAGGAGAGGCGTCCGGCCATGGGGCGGACCATGCCCTGCGCGTCTGCCGCACCGCCGCGGCCATCGCCCGTAGCGAAGGGGCAGACGTTGGCATCTGCGGGCTCGCGGCGCTGCTGCATGATGTGGACGACCATAAGCTCTTTCCCGAGACGTGCGCGTCGCTGGATCACGCGACCTCCTTCCTGGACGCCCAGGGTGTCGATGGGGACGAGAGGCGCCGCGTCTGCCAGGCCATACGGGAGGTCTCCTTCTCCACCAACGGGATGGAACCCCCGAGCAGCCTCGAGGCGGCCTGCGTACGTGACGCCGACCGCTTGGACGCCATCGGCGCGATAGGCGTGGGTCGCGCCTTCGCCTTCGGCGGGGCGCACAAGCGGGCCCTCTGGGACGAGAGCGAGGAGCGCCGCGATACCACGATCGCGCACTTCGAGGACAAGCTCCTGCTGCTCGCCGAGGGCATGAACACGCAGTCCGGACGCCTCCTCGCGGCTGGGCGCGGGGCCTACCTCAGGGGGCTCTACGAGGAGTTCATCGCCGAGTGGCGAGGGGAGCGCTGAGACAGGCCGCCCCCCTCGCCACGCTGCGGACAAAGAAGCCGTGTGTCCCGCCAAGACGACTGGGCGTGACGTTCGTGCGAGGTTGCAGGATGGGCCCCTGCGCCTACTCCTCGGTCTGCGACAGCGGGGAATCGCCCTCGTTGCGCATGCGCTCGATTCTTCTCAGCAGGCTGTCCTTGTGGGGATAGGAGTGCGACTGCGCTAGGTCGTTGCCCGTATCGGGGTAGAAGCGGAAGAAGTAGTTGCCTGAGAGGGTCTGGAAGATGCGGTACTTTGGCGCCTCTACGGGCTGTTGGTCGGGGGAGGTCGTGTCCTCTACCGCCGCACCCCTTGCGGTCTTGCGGATGCGCTCGATGCCATCCAGGCAATCGTCCTTGGAGGGGAAGACCATCGACGTGGCGATAATGTGGCCATTGCTGGCGCACAGGTTAAACAGGTACCTTCCATCCTTCTCGTTAAGTACGTACTGACCCATACGGCTCACTCCAAACGTCTGCGACGGATACGATCCCTGGCCGAAAATGCCGGCTCAATGGAATAGATTCCACTCTTGGGGACCGGCCGATGCGAGCAAGATGGCGAGCGGTCGTATTGGGGGCGGAACCGGCTGTTGGTCGGTCGGCTGACGGCGGGCTGCACGTGCAATGGCCCGCCGACGCCGGCCGTGCCGGTGGCGCCTAGTTGGCGACCTTATGGTGTGGCACCATCGTGCTGCGGTCGATTGCCTCGAACCGGTAGCCCAGCGCCTGGTAGTGCTCGATGATCTTGGGCAGGGCCTCGACGGTGGTGTCCTTGGTGGCGGCATCGTGGCAGAGCAGGATGATGTTGGGGTAGTCATCGTAGGCGCAGGAGTTCTCGATGACCTGGTCGGTTGTGCACACTGCCCCGTCTCCGCTGGAAGCGTTCCAATCATAGTACTGGTAGCCGCGCTCCTGCACGTCGTTTACCAGTACGTCCATGATGCCCGAGCAGTACTTCTCCGAGACGGTGTTGGACGAGCCGCCGGGGAAGCGCACGAGATAGGGCACGTAGCCGATCTGGTCCTTCACGACTTGCGCGATCTGGTCGAGGTCGTCGAAGAAGGCGTCCTCGGAGGAGTAGACCTTCGCGTAGTCGTGCGTGTAGGAGTGCAGGCCAATGGTGTTGCCGTCATCGTAGGCCTTCTTGATCATGCCATAGTGGTCGGGGTCGTGTCCCACCACAAAGAATGTTGCCTTTGCGCCGCACTGGTCGAGAATGTCGAGCACACGCTGCGTGTTTGCGGAGGGACCGTCATCGAAGGTGAGATAGACGATGCTCTCGCCGTTGTTCTTGAAGTTCCAGTCCGTCTGGGCGTCTGGGTCCACGGCAAGCCCAGCCGCGCGCGGGTCGTCGGAGGCGTCTTGTGCGGCAGTTGCGTCTTGCGTGTCTTGCGAACTGGACGCGTCAGGGGCGTCGGGCGTATTGTCAGCTTGGGGTGCGGTGGCTGTTGCGCCCGGTGCTTGGGTCATTGCGACTCCCACACCCAGTGCGAGCAGCGCCCCTACCGATAGGGCGAGAAAGGCCTTCCTGCTCTGACTGCTTCTGACAAGACTTCTCCTGGAGTCCTGACGCGGCGTCCAGTCCTGCCTGAAGTGCTTCGGCATGCGAACGTCCCCCCCTTGCTCGGCTGTTGTGTGGTGGGGCGGGAACCGTGGCGACCGCAACCCACGCTGATGGTAAAGCTGAAAGCACCCTTACGGTGCGAGGAGAAGGTGGGCCATACGGAATCTCTACCGTGGGGCTCTCGCCATCGAGCTGCTAGCGGCGCCGTCGATTGGCGGATCTCGATGCTCGTGCGTACGCACGACCGAGGTTCTCGGCCACAAAGAGGGTCTTGAAGGCATCCCTTGGCAACGGGTCAGGCTTGTGCGTACGCACGACCGAGACTTTCTGACAGGGGAGTTGCGTTTGGCCAGTTGGCCGAGAGGGCCATGTCAACAGTCCTGACTTATGCGTACGCACGATGGCCCTCCTCTGCCATGGCGGCAGTCTCTGAGGCAAAAGGCAACCGTTGTGCGTGAGCGACCGAGCCTCGTACGGTTGCCAACCCGTGCACCCCGGTCGCCCTCTCACCTCCAGCGACAAGAAGCGGCGCCCGGGCCCACGTGGGAACCCGGGCACCATCGAGCAGCGCAAGCCCTTCTCGTCTGCCCTAGCGCTCCGCCGCCTTGCGGCCGGCATCGAACGCAGCAAGGTTTGCCTCGACGGTCTTTGGCGGCACGCGGCGGCCAATGGCATCGCGCCACTCATCCACCGAGAAGGGAAGTGCCGTCGAAAGTGCGCCTACCAGCACCACGTTGGTCGAGCGGGGGCTTCCCACGCGTCGGGCAATCTCCCCGGCATCAATCCGCACGGCACCAATCCTGTCCAGGCGCGCCTCCACGTGTTGGGGCATGTGGGCGTTACCGATGTTCACCGGTACGGGCACGATCGTCTCGTCATTCACAAAGAGACGGCCGCCCTCCTTGAGAAACTGCTGGTTGCGCAGGGCCTCAATGGTCTCGAAGGCCACAAGCACATCGGCCGTGCCCGGATCGCAGGCCATGGAGTCAACGTGCTCGCCCATGCGGATGATGGTCGAGACCGAACCCCCTCGTTGGCTCATGCCGTGGATTTCGGAGACCTTCACGTCGAGGCCAGCCTCAGAGGCGGTCATGGCAAGGATGTTGCCGGCGAGGATCGTGCCTTGTCCGCCAACGCCCACGAGAAGAACGGTCATGGTGTGGTCGAGATGCACGCGTTCGCCCATGTGGACGGTTGAGCTGGCTGCGGATGCTGTTGCGTGTGGCATGTATTCTACCTCCCTTGCTTCGGCTGGGCCTACGCGGACTGGATGCACCCAAAGGGGCACACCTGCTCGCACTGACCGCAGCCCACGCACTGCGTGGGGTCGATGATGGCGTAGTTTGTCTCGTCCTTGCCCAGGGCTGGACAGCCAATCTGGATGCAGGCGCCACAGCGGCGGCAGTCACGAATAACGGGTGCCGGCGCGTGCGTGCGGTCGACCAGGCGGCACGGTGCGCGGAAGATCACCACCGAGAGCAGGTCCTCGTGGGAGACGGCCGTCTTGAGTGCTGCTCGCACGGCGGCAAGGTCCTGCGCGTCCGCCTCGATGACCTCGTCAACGCCAATCGCGCGGCAGAGCGCCGGCAGGTCGAGCGGACGACCCGCGGGGCGGTCGAGAACCGAGGGCTTCTCGCCTGCGTCCACAAGCGGGCTAATGCGCGCGCCTTGCTCGGAAAGGGTGACTCCGTTCACGGGATTGCCTTGGGTACCGGTCATGGCTGTGGTGCGGTTGTCCAGGATGAGGAGCGTCCCCCTGCCGCCGTTGTATGCCGTGCCGAGAAGCGACGTGATGCCGGAGTGCGCGAAGGTGGAGTCGCCAATGACGCCCACCACGGGACGCTTGGTGCGCCCGGAGACGCCGGCCAGCTCCATGCCGTGGCTCATGCTGAGGGAGGCGCCCATGTCGATGACCGAGTCAACGGCGCGGAAGGGCGCGACGGCACCTAGCGTATAGCAGCCAATGTCGCCCGTCACGATGGCCTTCATGCGGCGCAGCTCGTGGAAGACAGGGCGGTGGGGACAGCCGGCACAGAACGCTGGCGGCCGCGGGGGGAGGTCCGTGGCGGCTTCGAGATGGGCGGCCGTGGCCACGCCAAAGCTCCTCTGGATGTCTGTGGGGAAGATTTCGCCGGAGCGGGGGAGCGGCGCGGCGGGTGGCTCGGAGAGGCGCACGCCCAGTGCGGCCACATGGTCACGGAAATAGCGGCACGACTCCTCCACCACGTAGACCTTCTCGACCGAGGTGGCAAAGCTCGCAAGAAGCTTGGGCGGCAGCGGCCAGGTGAGGCCAAGCTTGAGTATGGAGACGTTGGGCAGTGCCTCGCGTACGTGGTTGTAAAGGGCACCGGCAACGATGATGCCCACCTTTGTGTCGCGCATCTCAACGCGGTTGAGCTCGCACGTCTCGGCAAACTCCACGAGGGCGTCCTCGCGCTCGTTGGTCGCGCGGGTGCGTGCCACGGCGTAGGCGGGCATCATGACGTACTTGCTCGGCTGGCTCTCGTAGCCGCGCGGCGCGGCCGCCGCAAGGTCGCGCTCGTGGGTGCACTCGACCATGGTCCTCGTGTGTGCGATGCGCATGGTCTCGTGGAGGATGACCGGCGTGTCGAAGCGCTCGGAGATGTCGAACGCCTTGCGCGTGAAGTCGTAGGCCTCCTGGGAGTCGGAGGGATCGAGGCACGGCACGCGGGCGAACGCAGCGTAGTTTCTCGTGTCCTGCTCGTTCTGGGAGCTGTACATGGAAGGGTCGTCGGCAACGAGAAGCACCAGGCCTGCGTTGGTGCCCGTGTTGGTGACGCTCATGAAGGGGTCGGCTGCAACGTTCAGGCCTACGTGCTTCATGGTGACAAGCGTGCGCAGGCCGCCCATGGCGGACCCAATGCCCACCTCGAGGGCGACCTTCTCGTTGGGCGACCACTCGCAGTAGACGTCACTGTGCTGCACGAGGTTCTCGAGGGTCTCGGTGGAGGGCGTACCGGGGTATCCCGTACCCACGCCTACGCCTGCCGACCATGCGCCCTCGGCGACGGCCTCGTTGCCTGACAGAAGCTGCTTTCCCATGCCCTCTCCTCTCCTGGCGGACTGCCCGCCTTGGAATCCTCGCGATGAGCCCGCTATGCCTTGTTCTCCTGGTCGACGAGGCACGTCGCCCCGTACCTCTCACGCAGCAGCGGCTTCTCGATCTTTCCCGTGGGGTTTCTTGGCACCTCGGCGAAGATCACCTTGCGCGGCCGCTTGTAGCGGGGGAGCGCTAGGCAGAACTCGTTGATGCCGTCCTCGGTGGCGTCCTCGTATCCGGGCTTGAGCTCGATGATTGCTGCGGGTATCTCGCCCAGGCGCTCGTCGGGCAGGCCGATTACGGCCACGTCTTGGATGGCGGGGTTGGAGGCGAGAAAATCCTCGATCTGTACGGGGTAGAGGTTCTCGCCGCCCATCACGATAACGTCCTTCTTGCGGTCGACCAGCCAGCAGAAGCCGTCCTCGTCCTGGCGGGCCATGTCGCCGGTGCGAAGCCACCCGTCGACGAGGGTCTCGGCTGTTGCCGCGGGATCTTTGTAGTAGCATTCCATGAGGCCCGGACCCTTGACGCAGAGTTCGCCGACCACGCCTGGCGCGACCCTCTCGCCCTTCTCATCCACGATCTTGCACTCCCAGTTATAGCCGGGCACGCCGATGGCGCCCACGCGGTCCACGTTCTCCACGCCCAGGTGCATGCAGCCGGGACCGCAGGACTCCGAGAGGCCGTAGTTGGTGTCGTAGTGCTGGTTGGGGAAGACCTTGAGCCAACGGTGCACCAGGCTCTTGGGTACGGGCTGGGCGCCAATGTGCATGAGGCGCCACTGGTCGAGGCGGTAGTCGGAGAGCGTGACCGTGCCCTGCTCGGTGGCGAGCAGGATGTCTTGCGCCCAGGGAACGAGCAGCCACACGATGGTGCAGCGCTCGGCTGAGACGGTCTCGAGGATGGTCTTGGGGCTCACGCCGCGCAGAAGGACGCCGCGCCCGCCCACGGCGAGCGACCCCATCCAGTGCATGATGGCGCCCGTGTGGTAGAGGGGCGGGATGCAGAGAAACACGTCGTCGTGCGTCTGGCCATGGTGCTTCTGCTCCATGATGGCAGCCTGGGTGAGGCTCCGGTGGTGGTGGAGTATTGCCTTGGGGAAGCCCGTGGTGCCCGAGCTAAAGTAAATCGCCGCGTCCTCGTCTTCCGAGAGCGGAATCATGGGGTCCGCCGAGGAGCATAGGCCTACGAGCTCCTGGTAGGGTTCGGCCCAGGTGGGGCAGTCGTCGCCTACGTAGAAGAGCAGGCGCCCCTTTTGGATCTGGGGCACGATCTCCTCGACGCGGCCGATGAACTCGGGGCCGAAGACCAGGATGTCGGCGTCGGACTTCTCGATGCAGTAGCGGATCTCCTCGGCAGAGTAGCGAAAGTTGAGCGGCACTACGGTGGCACCGCTCTTGAGCACGCCAAAGTAGATGGGGAGCCACTCGATGCAGTTGTAGAGCAGGACGGCTACCTTGTCATCCTTGCGGATGCCGCGAGAGAGCAGCAGGTTGGCAAAGCGGTTGGCCTTCTCGTCAAAGACCTGCCAGGTCATCTCGCGACGAAAGGGCTCGTCGTCCGTGGTCTCGACGAGCTCGTATTCGCGCCAGGTGATGTGGCGGTTCTCGTGGCGCTGGGGGTTGACCTCCACGAGGGCGACCTCTGTGGGATAGAGCTCGGCGTTCTTGCGGAGCATGTCGACGATGGTCACGTTGCCTCCAAATGACCTGGTGTTCTGTGCAGGCGGCGGGCCCGGTGCCGCAGGCGGCCGCCCGAACGGATGCCTTTGTAATGATAGACGGCCAATTGGCCAGACGCCGTGCGAATTTGCGCGCGAATGACGAGAGGGACGGCGTGGGGTTAGGGTGCCAGGCTGGTCTGACAAGAAGGGGGCTTGTGCCCACGTACGATGCCGGTCTGCTGTCAGGACCGTGCCCACGCCTTTCTCGCCTCGAGTGTTAATGGTTCTTCAGACTTTCTTGATACGGGTTGATTTTTTTCAAATCTAAGTCAAAATATTTGACCATCCACGAGAAGTGTGACACATCGGTCGAAGGGGTTTCGACCGCCGCCATTAGGCGAAAGGAACGGTTATGCAGTCGAAAATCGCGCACGCAGCTGAACGCAAGGCATTTAGTGTTGTTATCGACCAGGTCATCAAGGGCGTGAGGGGAGACCATCCCGAGGAGGCCATCAACAAATTCCTGGACATGGGCGGCAGGCTCCTCGCCGACACCGCGCCAGACATGGCAAACTCTCTTGGCAAAGCGTTCTATCCTGGCTCTAAGTGGGAGAACTTCCTTATCCAGCTGGTGAGGGATCGCGTTGATCCGCACATCCTGAAGGTTGCCGTTCTGAATGGTGCCTACGAGTCCGCCTTCCGCGGTCTGCGTGAGACCACGCAGTCTGCCGAGAAGCACCAGTGCAACGTGCCCTGGATCATCATCTTCGATCCCACAAGCGCCTGCAACAAGCACTGCATCGGCTGCTGGTCGGCCGACTACGGCAACAAGCTCAACCTCTCGTTCGATGACATGGACCGTCTCGTCACCGAGGCCAAGGCGCTTGGCACGCACTTCTTCATGATGACCGGCGGCGAGCCCCTGGTGCGTAAGAAGGACGTCGTCCGCCTTGCCGAGAAGCACGATGACTGCATCTTTGGCCTCTTCACCAATGGCTCACTCATCGACCAGCAGCTCTGCGACGATTGCAAGCGCCTTGGCAACATCGTCTTCTCGATGTCGCTCGAGGGCTTCAAGACCGCCAACGATGGCCGCCGCGGCGACGGCTCCTTCGACGAGGTCGTTCGTGCCATGGACCTCATGACCGCCAACGGCGTGCCCTTCGGCATCTCCACCTGCTACACGCGCAAGAACGTCGAGGATGTCACCTCTGACGAGTACTACGACTTCATCCTCGAACATGGTGCGCTGTGGCAGTGGTACTTCCACTACATGCCGGTCGGCGAGGGCGCCAACGCCGACCTCATGCCAACAATCGAGCAGCGCGAGTACATGATCGACCGCATCCGCAAGATTCGTGACTACGAGGGCGGCAAGCCCATCATGGCCATGGACTTCCAGAACGATGGTGAGTTTGTTGGTGGCTGCATCGCTGGCGGTCGCGTGTTCTGCCACGTGAATGCCCGCGGCGATGTTGAGCCCTGCGTCTTCATTCACTACTCCAACGCCAACATTCACGAGAAGAGCTGGCTCGAGTGCCTGCAGCAGCCCATCTTCCAGGAGTATCGTTCCCACTGGCCTTGGAATGACAACATGCTGCGCCCTTGCCCGATGCTCGAGAACCCCGAGGTCCTGCCCGAGATGGTTCACGATGCCAACGCCAAGTCCACGGAGTACACCTCCCCGGAGGACGTTGACCATCTGTGCGCTCGCACGACCCAATATGCCGAGAAGTGGGCTCCCGAGGGCGATCGCATCTGGGCCGAGGAGCATCCCACGGGCAAGAAGGTCTACGAGGACAGCATCTCTATGATGGATGTCGACAAGAAGGCCAAGATGCTTGCCGAGAAGGATGCCGAGCTTGATGCCAAAATCGAGGAGGAGCTCAACGAGAAGAAGGAGCCCGTCAGCGCTGCCAGGTAGGTGCCTGCGACCTTCTCGTGCTAACGTGCTCGTCGCCCCGCTGCCATTGTCGGATGACTTCAGCAGCGGGGCGTTTTTTTGCGGGGTCGGCAGCGTTACCGGGCCCTGGCCGGCATCTAGATGGCTTCGGACAACGTTTGCGCAAGAAGAAATGCCAAAACTGCACACAGAATTGAGGTTTTGAAGGGCATGGGGCCATCAGGGGTGCATGTGTGCCGGAGTTCTGCCCTGCACCGCGAGAGTTTTCCCAGTTGGCGGTAATTCATTGGGGGTATTCGACAGGTTCAATTCGCCAGAATTCTCTCTAAGTCAGAACATAACCTTCATATCCTCACTTTTGCGTGTAGTTTGGCAGTTTTTTGTTGCGCGCATGGCCGCCAAGGCCACTTGTGCCCCCCATCACATCAGCCCTTGCTGCCGCATGCTCTTCTCGACAGACAGCGCACAGGCAGAGGGGGCTACCGTGATTCGCCTGGCACTCTCAGACCTTGACAACACCCTGATCCCCTATGGTCAGGGTCGCGCGTCGGATGCGGCCATCGCTGTGAGCGCACTGCGCTTACCGTCTACGGCAACGAGTGCGAGGATTGCGACGTCTGCGTAGGCGTCACAGACGAGGAAATCGCATGCCATCCCAAGGCCTTCCACGCATTCCACCTCACGTCCGCGCATGTCCCGGCAGGCACCCATGTGAAGGCCAACATCCACAGCGACCACTCGCGTGCCCACATGGAGGCGCTGCGCGAGACTTCCCCGAGTTCGACTCCGTCTTTCCCAGCCCCACGTCCTCGACGCTGGACATCCTGCCGACGGGCGTCTCCAAGATGTCCGGACTCGCGGTCTTGGTGGAGCACCTGGGCATAGGTCTCGATGAGGTCTGCGTCTTTGGCGACTCGGAGAATGATTTGCCCATCATCGAGGGGGTTCCCAACTCCGTCGCCGTCTCGAACGCCTCTCCCGAGGTCGTGGCTGCCGCACGCTGGCATATTGGGCCGGTGGCCGAGGACTCCGTAGCAAGTGCGCTTCTTGACATCGCAGCCGCCGCCAATACGGGTTCCATGCCCGCATTTATGCGTGAGGAGGATGCGCTTCGCAGTTCCGCGCGTTAATCAACCTTTTATCGGGTACGTAGAGAGACGGTATGCAAGCGCTGGCCAAAAGTGCATGAGGAGATGCATCCGCATGGAATTCCAGGAGCTTAAGGACTACAGGTTTGACGGGTCGGGTCATTTCAAGCTTGATGACTACCCCGCAGACGTCCACGTGGAGAAGGGGCTCCGACCCAATTTCGAGGCCCTCACCGAGGTAAACACGCAGCGCATGGCAGAGCTCCAGGACAAGCTCTATGCCGAGGGTCGCGAGGGCGTCGTCGTCATCCTGCAGGCAATGGACGCCGCTGGCAAGGATTCCACCATCAAGCACGTGATGAGTGGCATAAACCCGCAGGGCGTTACCGTCGCAAGCTTCAAGCAGCCCTCCTCGGAGGAACTTGCCCACGACTTCCTCTGGCGTGCCGCAACCAGGCTGCCGCGCCGCGGCTGCATTGGCCTCTTTAACCGCAGCTACTACGAGGACGTGCTCGTGGTACGAGTGCACGATCTCCAGAAGACCTACCACATGCCCAAACGTGTGCTCGATACACCCAAAGACGACTTCTTCGACCAGCGCTACCGCCAGATCCGCGACTTCGAGCGCTACCTCTGGGAGAACGGCTACCGCGTCCTCAAGATCTTCCTCAACGTAAGCAGTGCCGAGCAGCGTCGTCGTTTTCTCGACCGCATCGACGACGAGTCCAAGAACTGGAAGTTCTCCTCGTCCGACGTGGCCGAGCGCAAGTTGTGGCCCAAGTACATGGACGCCTACGAGCGCTGCATCGACCATACGGCCACCAAGGAGGCGCCCTGGTATGTCATCCCGGCAGACCAGAAGTTCTACGCGCGCTGGCTCGTCTCGGAGGCTATCGTTCACACGCTCGAGGGCTGTGACCCGCACTACCCGGAGCTTCCCGACGAGCAGCTTGACGACCTTGAGGCTGCGCGCCGGGGGCTTCTCGCCGAGACGGGTGGCCATGACGACCGCTCCGAACGCGACGAGACCGAGCGCGGTGCGGTTGAGCACACAGGCGAGAAGGCCTAGCATTACCTGCTGGCTGGTCCGTTTGGACGGAAAGGGCTCGTGGCCTATGTGGATTCTGGCTGCCATTGGCTCCGCTCTCTTTGCGGGCATCACGTCGATCCTTGCCAAGTGCGGTATACGGCACACCGACTCCGACGTCGCAACGGCGCTGCGCACCGTCGTCGTCCTGGCGTTCGCGTGGCTTATGGCGGGCATGGTGGGCTCAATTCCCACCATCGGGCAGGTGACGTCCCGTTCGCTTCTCTTCCTGGTGCTCTCCGGTCTTGCGACCGGTGCAAGCTGGATCTGCTACTTCAAGGCCCTTTCGATGGGCGACGTTAACAAGGTCGTCCCTATTGACAAGTGTTCGACGGTGCTCACGGTGCTTCTCGCCATCGTGTTGTTTGGCGAGGCGAACCACCTTGCTGTAAAGCTTGTGGGGTGTGCAGGAATCCTTGTGGGCACCCTCATGATGGTCGAGCGCAAGCGGCAGGACCACGACGTCCGGGGGCAATCGTGGAAGTGGTATGCCATAGGTTCGGCCGTCTTTGCCGCACTCACATCGATCCTTGCCAAGGTGGGTATAGAGGGCGTGGAGTCAAACCTCGCAACCGCCATTCGTACCTGCTTTGTGCTGGTCATGGCGTGGGTCATTGTCGGCATGCGTGGCAAGATGGGAGAGGTTTGCGGCGTCGACCGTCACGAGCTGCTCTTCATCTGCCTGTCCGGTGTGGCTACGGGCGCCTCGTGGCTCTGCTACTACTACGCCATCCAGACCGGCGTGGTCTCCGTCGTGGTGCCCATCGACAAGCTGTCGATCGTGGTGTCCATGGCCTTCTCGGCGGCGGTCTTCAAAGAGACCTACACCAAGCGCTCGCTTGCGGGCCTGGCAATCATCGTGGCATCGACGCTGCTCATGACGGTCTTTAGGTAGGAGCGCCGCCAGGACTGGGGCGGAGGAGGCCAGCCTTCTCGCCCAAACGCACCCTAGTACTTGTTGTAGATGTGCTCGGCGGACCCGCGCAGCCCCGTGACGCAGAGTGGCCTGCCGTCGTCGAGCACTACGGTTCCGCTGAACGTCCCAAACACCTGGTGCTGGCGGCTTACGATGAGCCCGATGAGGTTCGTGTTGTCGGTACGGTCGATCTCCGGTGAGAAGACAAGGTCGAGCCTGCCCTCGTCGTCGGTCATGTGCCAGGGTGAGAGGTACTCGTAGCCGTTCTCGCCCACGGGGATGCCAAAGTCAATGCGTCCCAGTTTGTGGGCTATGCCGTCTACAAAGACCATGCTCTCGCTGGCGGCCTGCGTATTGCCAAAGCCGTAGCCCAGGTTGAGGCCCACCACGTGCCCGGCTTGGCGACCCTGCGCCGCCGCCCAATACCAGGTGTTCTCGTTTGTCCACACGCCGCGCCCCCAGTCCAGAAGGCCAAACGAGTCGTCGCGCGGGAACTCGTGGAAGAGGCCACCCCGACGAAAGCCTCCCCATGCGCGCATGCCAATAATCTTGCGGTTGTAGTAGAAGGCGTGGGGGTCTTCGTCCCATGGCGTGCAGATGACCATCGAGTCTCGCGGCTGCCGGTCGAGCAGGACCTCCACCTCGAGGTCCTCGCCCGCGTCCTCGTCAAAGTCACGCATGGAAAACGAGAGACGCCGCATGTTGCCCACATGGCGCCAGTCTACGCGGCATAGGGGGTTCTCCCATGAGATGTCCCCTTTATCGGAGCTTGCGGGAAGGCCCATTGACCCCATGGGCAACGGCACGAGCTCAGAGGTGGTCTTGAAGGTCTTCTCCGCGAAATCCATGACCGATGCCGAGACAAGCCCCAGGTATCCCAGGTCGCTGAAGGTGAGCGCCACGGCGTAGTGCTCGTCGTTTATGAGGTAGTAGTCCCAATCCTTGATGCGCCATGGCGGCGCTTGGATGTCTGCGTGGTCGTAGGTGAAGGGCGGCCGCGTGGCCCAGCCGGGCTCTCTCAGGCAGCCCTCCTCGTCTAGAAGCCTGCCGGTGCCGGTGATGTGATGCTCGGGCATGGCAACCCACCTCTCCCCACGATTCCCTGTGGGTTAGCATCCATCGTCTTGAGGGCGTTTTCGGCACCACTTCGGCGTGTGGTTGCATCGAGTGGGATGACTACGCTGCGGGTGGCGGGGCGTCGGGCCGCGCTTACGGAGTCCATCGCATTTTCTGAAACGCATCCCTCGCCAACCGGTCAAGCGCAGACCCGGTTTCAGAAGGGCGATGAACGATGGGCGGGTGAAGAGGGGTGCGGCGGTTGTCCCGCCAGCCGCGACTCCCCGGCTGTCAGGAATGCATCATCCTGCGTACGCACGAGCGAGACTTTCTGCCAGTGAGACAGGGGGACTGTCCCCTTGTCTCATCCACTCACCTGCCCATTTTTCGAGTGCGTTTCGGGCGTGTGTATGTTGGGAAGCAACCTGTCCGAGTTTTTCTTGATGAAACACACCCAGCATAGACTGCCATCGGTACGTAGGGCTCCCGCGGGAAGGTGACGGGCGCCTCGCATGGTACGCCCGCATGCGCGGGTGCTTAGAGAGGGGAATACATGGCATCCAACCAGGTGGCCAAGGACACCAGCGCCGGTCAGGGCCTGTACCGGGAGGAGTTCGAGCACGACGCCTGCGGCATTGGCGCGATTGCTCACCTCAAGGGCCAGAAGTCGCACCAGTTGCTCGATGACGCCCTCACGCTGCTCGTTAACCTCGAGCATCGAGGCGGCAAGGGCTTGGAGAGAAATACCGGTGATGGCGCTGGCATCCTGTTCCAGACTCCGCACCGCTTCTTCCGCAAGGAGGCCCAGAAGTACGGACACCTCCTTCCGGATGAGGGCGAGTATGGTGTGGCCATGGTCTTCTTTCCACAAGACGCAGAGGGTGCCCAGGTGGCGCGTCGCGTCTTCGAGGAGGGCTGTGCCGAGCAGGGCGTGCCCCTGCTCTTCTGGCGTGAGGTGCCCGTCGACCAGCATGACCTGGGCGATACGGCACTTGCCTGCATGCCCACCATCTATCAGGCCTTCCTTGGCCGTCCGGCGGATGTCCCCGCGGGTGACGAGTTCGAGCGCAAGCTCTACGTGTGCCGCCGCACCATCGAGAAGGCCGCGAGTGCCCACCATGCGCTCGAGGGCAAGATCTTCTACGTGTGCTCCATGAGCTCGCGTACCATCGTGTACAAGGGCATGCTCGTCGCCACCCAGATGCGTAACTTCTATCTGGACCTGAACGACGCCGCGGCAGAGTCCGCGCTTGCTCTCGTGCACTCCCGCTACTCCACCAACACTACCCCCAGCTGGGAGCGCGCGCACCCCAACCGCTACATCGTCCACAACGGCGAGATCAACACCCTGCGCGGCAACGTCAACTGGATTCGTGCCCGTGAGTCCGAGTTCTACTCGCCCGTGCTTGGTGCGGACCTCGGCCGCGTGATGCCCGTCATCAATCGTGAGGGCTCCGACTCCGCCATCCTGGACAACGTCCTCGAGTTCCTCACCATGAACGGCAGACCCCTCTCGCGCGCCGTCACGATGCTGCTTCCCGAGCCGTGGGACAAGAACAAGCAGCTCTCCGACGAGCGTCGTGCCTACGACTGCTACCAGTCCATGCTCACCGAGAGCTGGGACGGTCCCGCTGCCATCGCCTTCTCCGACGGCTGCATTACCGGCGCTGCACTCGACAGAAACGGCCTGCGCCCGGCACGCTACTACGTCACGCACGACGCCCGCCTGATCCTTGCCTCCGAGGCAGGCGCCCTGGCGGTCGAGCCCGACGAGATTCTGCAGACGGGCTCGCTTGGCCCCGGACAGATGTTCGTGGTTGACCCCTCGCAGGGGCGCATCATCTGGGACGACGAGGTCAAAGCACGCTTTGCCTCGCAGAAGCCCTTCCGCGACTGGATTGATGAGGAGACCCTCTCGGTGGGTGACCTTGCCAAGGGCGAGAAGAGCCCTTTTGAGGACATTGACGCCGAGGTGCCGCTCACGCAGCGTCTCGCCCGTCACGGCTACCACTTCGACGACGTCGAGGAAGCCGTGCGTCCCATGGCCAACACCGGCAAGCCGCCTTTGGCCTCGATGGGCTCGGACGTCCCTCTCGCCGTGCTCTCTGCCCGTCCGCGTTCCTTCTTTGACTACTTCAACCAGCTCTTCGCGCAGGTCACGAACCCGCCCATCGATGCGCTCCGTGAGAGCTTCGTGACGTCTTCTGTGCTCTACCTGGGCAACCACGGCAACATGCTCGAGGACTCCCGCAAGAACTGCCAGCTGCTCCGTTTGGACGACCCCATCCTTACCAGGGACGAGTTCGAGCGCATCGCCACGCTCGACCGCCAGGGCTTCCACGCCGCGTGCTTCTCGGCGACGTATCCGCGTGAGGTGGGGGAGGGCGCGCTCAAGCTTGCGCTCGAGTCGCTGTGCAAGGATGTCGAGAAGGCCGTGCGCTCCGGTGTCAATGTGGTGGTCATCTCTGACCGCGCGGGCGAGGGCCAGGTGCCCATTCCGTCCCTGCTCTCGGTCTCGGCTGTCCACAACCACATGATTCGCAGCAGCATCCGCATGAAGGCCGATCTTGTGGTCGAGTGCGGTGACGCAATCACCCCGCACGACTATGCCACGCTCGTGGGCTACTCCGCCTCGGGCATCTATCCCTACATGGCGCATGAGTGCATCCGCGCCCTCGCGGAGCACGGCTCCCTAGACGTGAGCGCCGAGGAGGGCGTCTCCAACTACGATTGCGCGGTCAACGCCGGCATCGTCTCGATCATGTCCAAGATGGGCATCTCCACGATGCAGGGCTACCACTCTGCGCAGATCTTCGAGGTTATTGGCTTTGACCAGGGCTTTGTTGACCGCTGCTTCACGGGTACCGTCTCGCGTGTGGGAGGCCTTGACGAGGACGGCGTCGAGCGCGAGTGCAACGAACGCTATGACGAGGCGCTGGCGCTGCTCAAGACGCCCGCTCCCACGCAGCTTGCCAGTTCGGGCATCACCAAATGGCGTCCGCTTGGCGGTGAGGAGCACATCATCACGCCGCAGGTCATCTATCTCCTGCACCGTGCCCTGCGCGAGAACAGCCCCGAGCTCTTCTCGGAATACTCGAAGGCGCTGCACCCCGAGGGACGCACCATCATGTTGCGCGACCTTCTCGAGTTCGTGCCACTGGCCTCTGGTCCTGTGCCCTTGGACGAGGTCGAGAGCGCAGACTCCATCGTGAAGCGCTTCGAGACCAGCGCCATGAGCTTTGGCGCCATCTCCGATGAGGCGCACCGTGCGCTTGCCATCGCGATGAACCGCATTGGCGCAAAGTCCAACACGGGCGAGGGCGGCGAGAGTCCCGACCGCGAGGCCGCGCTTGCCAACGGTGACTCCGCAAACTCCAAGGTCAAGCAGGTTGCCTCCGCACGCTTTGGCGTGACAAGCCGATACCTTGTCTCCGGCGAGGAGATCCAGATCAAGATGGCCCAGGGCGCCAAGCCCGGCGAGGGCGGGCACCTGCCCGGCACCAAGGTCTGGCCGTGGATTGCCAAGGTGCGCCACTCCACGCCTGGCGTGGGCCTTGTCTCGCCACCGCCGCACCATGACATCTACTCCATCGAGGACCTGGCCGAGCTCATCTTCGACCTCAAGAATGCCAACCCCAAGGCAAAGGTCTCGGTCAAGCTCGTCTCCGAGGCAGGCGTGGGCACCATTGCCACTGGCGTCGCCAAGGGCGGTGCGGACAAGATCTTGGTCTCGAGCGCCAACGGCGGCACCGGCGCCGCTCCGCGCGACTCCATCTACCACACGGGCCTGCCGCTCGAGCTTGGGCTTGCCGAGACCCAGCAGACGCTGCTGAGAAACGGCCTGCGCTCTCGCGTGGAGCTCGAGGCCGACGGCAAGCTCATGGATGGCCGCGACGTGGCCGTGGCGGCACTTCTCGGTGCCGAGGTCTTTGACTTTGGCACGGTTGTCCTGCTCGCGCTTGGCTGCCTCATGCAGCGCGACTGCCACACCGACACCTGCCCCATGGGCATCGCCACGCAGAACTGCGAGCTTCGCAACCGCTTCCACGGCAAGCCCGAGCACGTGGTCAACTTCATGTATCTCGTGGCCGAGGAGCTTCGCCACATCATGGCCGAGCTTGGCTTCCGCACGGTCCGGGACATGGTGGGGCACCCCGAGTGCCTGCGCCAGGTCAAGGTTCCGGGCAACTGGAAGGCAAACACCATCGACTTGTCGCCCGTCCTCGCAAGCGCGACCAACGAGTACGGCAAGAGCGTCCCCGGTGCTGCCGCCCGCCACTTCCTGCCCGAGATGGGGCCTGCCGACGAGCTCTCCAGCACCCTGGACTCGACGCTCTTCGTGCCCTACACCGAGACCGCGCGCCGCACGCTCACCCCCGTGCACTTCCATGCCGACATTGCCAACGTGAACCGCTGCGTTGGCACCATGCTGGGCTCGGAGGTCACCCGTGCGCACCCGGAGGGGCTGCCGGAGGGCTCCATCACCATCGACTGCGAGGGCTCCGGTGGCCAGAGCTTTGGCGCCTTCCTGCCCGCCGGCATCACGATTAACATCTCCGGCGATGCCAATGACTACTTTGGCAAGGGGCTCTCCGGCGGCGTGCTCACCGTTGCACCCTCATCTGGCGCCACGTACAAGTTCGATGAGAACGTCTCCATTGGCAACGTCGCCTTCTACGGTGCCACGGCCGGCAAGGGCTTCATCAACGGCCTGGCGGGCCAGCGCTTTGGCGTGCGCAACTCCGGTGCCACCATCGTCTGCGAGGGTGTGGGCAACCACGGCTGCGAGTACATGACGGGTGGAGTGGCACTGATCCTTGGCGAGGTTGGCATCAACTTTGCCGCGGGCATGAGCGGTGGCATGGCCTTCGTCTACGACGAGTACGGAACGCTTCCCAGCCGCTGCAACACCGACATGGTAGGGCTCAAGCGTCCCACCGAGCGCGACTTCCAGTCCATCCGCGCCCTCATCGAGGAGCATGCGAGAAGGACCAAGAGCCCGCGCGGCATCAAGATGCTCTACATGTTCGACGACATCAAGGACAAGTTCGTGAAGGTCATCCCGCACGAGTACGAGGTTGCACTCGAGCTCACCGAGGCCGCTGAGGCCGCGGGAAAGACCCACAACGAGGCGGTCGAGGTCGCCTTCGAGACCATGAGGAACGGGAGGTAGTGCCATGGGCAAGGTCGGAGCGTACATCGGCCTCGGGAGGGTCACCCACGGCGAGAGGACCGCGGCTGAGACGATAAGGGACTTCGACGAGTTTGCGGTGCCGCTGGACGAGAAGGACCAGCGCTCGCAGGCAAGCCGCTGCATGTACTGCGGCGTAGCGTTCTGCCAGACGGGCTTCCCGTTTGGCAAGGCGAGAAGCTCGGGTTGCCCGCTGCACAACCTGATTCCAGAGTGGAATGACCTCATGTGGCGAGGCCTGTGGACCGACGCCGCTGAGCGCCTTGCGCTCACGAACCCGCTTCCCGAGTTCACAAGTCGCGTGTGCCCGGCTCCGTGCGAGGCGGCGTGCAACCTGGGTCTTGAGGACGACCCCACCACCATCAAGGACGACGAGCGCGCCATCTCTGATCACGAGTGGGCCGCCGGCGGCCCTGCGCCGCTTGCGCCTGCTGTCGAGGGTGCGCCCCGCGTTGCCGTGGTTGGGTCTGGGCCCGCTGGCCTTGCGGCCGCGTGGGAGCTGGCGCGTCGCGGTGCCCGCGTGACGCTCCTCGAGCGTCACGACCGTGCAGGCGGCCTGCTCATGTATGGCATCCCCAACATGAAGCTCCCCAAGGAGGTTGTCGGGCGCAGGCTTGACCTCATGGAGAAGAGCGGCATCGAGATTCGCTGCGGCGTGGACGCCACGTCGCCCGAGGTCGCGGCTGAGCTTGCGGGCTTCGATGCCGTGGTGGTCGCTGCCGGTGCCGCCCAGGCACGCGGCCTGCGCGTGCCCGGTGCCGAGAACCCCAGCGTGGTCTTTGCCGTGGACTATCTCATGGCGCAGACCAAGGCCCTGCTCGACGGCCATGCAGACACGCCTGCGGTGAGCGCTGCCGGCAAAGACGTGGTGGTCATCGGTGGCGGCGACACCGGCACCGACTGCGTGGCCACGGCGTTGCGCCAGCACGCCAAGAGCGTCCGCCAGCTGGAGTTCCTGCCGGCCCCTCCCGAGGTGCGTGTGGCTTCCAACCAGTGGCCCGAGTGGCCCAACACCAAGAAGACCGACTACGGCCAGGTCGAGGCCAAGCTCGTGCAGGGAGAAGACCCGCGTTCCTGGGCCACCAACACCCTCGAGGTGCTTGAGGACGATAGGGGCGGCATTCGAGGCCTTCGCGTGGTCTCTCTCGACTGGTCGCATGGCAAGCCCGAGCCCATCGAGGGCACGGAGCGCGAGGTTCCCGCACAGCTGGTCCTTCTCGCCATGGGCTTCACGGGTCCCGAGGCCTCGGTCTACGACGCGCTTGGCGTCGCGACCGAGGAGCTGCGCGGTGGCGTGAGGCCCAAGCTCGTCTCCGCGGGCTCTCATCGCACCGTGAGCGATGGCAAGGTGCCGGTCTTTGCTGCTGGTGACGCACGCTCCGGATCGTCGCTTGTGGTCACGGCCATCTCTGACGGCCTTGCCTGCGCCAGCGAGCTTGCTGCCGAGCTAGGGCTCTAGGGCGTGTCTCTCGGCCGGCTCCGAAAAAGGGCCGGCCGAGCGCTTGCGGGCACCTTTTGCGCGCCCGCCTCTGCCATGTCTCGTTCCCGATTGGAGGAAAGGCAATGTCGCACGCCTCGTCCGCACCACTCAGGATGACCGAGATGCGAGAAAGGTATCTCTGGCTCAAGAGGGGAGGAGCCCGGCATGCCGAAGTCGCGGCTGGCCGGGATGGCCTTCTCTGGCCCGCGCAGAAGACGCCGGACGAGCCCGACAAGCTCCTCTGGATGGAGGATGGCGTCGAGAAGGGCTCGCCCGAGCTCGATGAGCCCACAGGGACATGGCTCGAGGAGTCATCCGAATGGACGAGGCCCACGGGTATGGGTGGAGCCTCTGGTAGCTACGATGCGGAAGGGGGGCAGACGCCTCCCGACAAGCTGATTTGGCTCCAGACATAGCAATTGGGATTGTTGTGCCTCAGCGTCGACGACAAGACCCATGAGGTGCAGGGCATCCCCGACGAGCAGGCCTGCCATTCTGAATAGGCAGGAGTTCGAAGGCGGCCTTGCCGGACAGATAGAGCAGGCCTTCAACTGGGTAAAGGCAAAGCTCAATCTTGGGGCAGACCTCAGCGAGCCTGTCAGAAGAGATGTGTATGAACTGCCGCTCTGGCCTATCCGTGAGGTCATCACGAATGCTGTGCTGCATAGGAACTATCTCAGTTCTGGCAATGTGCAGGTAGCGCTCTATGATGACAGGCTCGAGATCTCATCTCCCGGCAGCCTGCCAAGAGGCCTTACACTCAAGCAGGCCCTAGGCGGACGCTCCGAGTGCCGGAACAAGGCATTGGCACAGGCATTCCGGTATATGAAGCTCATTGAAGGCTGGGGTAGCGGTCTTCCACGCGTCATCAGCGATACGGTTGCATACGGTCTCAGAGAGCCAGAATTCATCGATATGGACAATACGATTAGGGTGAACTTCTATCGTCCTACCGCAGATGAATTCGAGGCCATTTTGCGCGGCGATGATGTCATTATCACTGATAGACCGCCGATAGCCGCCGATAGCCGCCGATAGACCGCCGATAGCCGCCGATAGAATGAACGTGATGCTTGCACTATTCGATGAGATAAAGAAATCAGCGCTTCTATGGTTGCTAGAGCTCTTGGTCTTAGTGCCCGACGAGCCCGAGAGATACTTCAGCAGCTGACAGATGCTGAAGTGCTGATGAAGCATAGCGACAGACGCTATGCACGCTATACGCTTGCGCCAGGGCGGAAGCAGGAATCTGATTGATGTGCTGGAGTGGCATGAGGAAGGCGGTCCTGTCCAATGACAGGACCGCCTTCCCTTCTCACTGTGTTGGTATCAGTCTCTATGCGATATCCCGATAGTCGATGAGCTCAAGATCTTGCTGCGCTTCGAGCCAGGCCCTGAGATCGGGGTCGATGAGAGCATCGACCTCCTTTGTGCGGTTCACGGTGAGGGAGGAGTGGCCGAGGATATAGGCATCGAGGTATCCCGGATGGAATACCATGACGTCTGTCTCGCCGTCCTTCATGCCCTCCACAGTGTGGCGGATGAAGTCAGTGGGATGGTATTCCTCGAACGGGAGCATGTCCTCGCAGAGCATGCGGACCTCGGTCGCGCCGCAGAGCACATGGTTCTCAGGGTCGAAGGATGTCTTCTGCTCCCTCAAGTGGTGCCTTGCTGCGACATCCGAGATGGCCCGGCTTAGCGTCTTCGACATGACCGCGTGCGCCTCGAAGTAGTCGGGCTCGCGCCCGACAATCTCGACGAAGCGGTCGTGCTGCGCCTCGATCTCGCGCACGGCATCGTCGTAGTCGACAAAGTCGATGCCCTCCTTGAAGCTCTGGCGGAAGGTCCTGCTGCTCTTGAACTGGCCGTTCTCGTCCACGAGGCTCGGAATTGTCGCAGGGTCGGCACGGGGCGTGCCGAGGCAGACGTTCGTGTGCTGGCCGATTGCGATGTCCTCGCCTCCGAGCCAGGAGAGCCCGCGTGCAGCTTCTGGCATGTTCGGCATGAGTCCTACCGAACAGATGAGGCCTTCCTTCACGGCACGTACGAGGCCAAGGTTCACGGCGTAGCTGTATCCCAGATCGTCAGCTCTCAGAAGCAGGCGCTTCATGCTCCATCATCCCTTCTTCGCTGTCTCGCTGATTCCATCTTATGCCTTGAGTGCTGCCTTCTTGGCAGCAGCTGCATCAGCAGCCTGCTTGTCGGCTTCAAGCTGCTCTTTGGTGAAGCCGAAGAAATACGTGACTGCAGCGGTTACGACAACCGCAACGAGCATCGAGATGACGGCGCCTATGACATTCCAGGTGCCACCGGCAACAAAGCCCAGGAGCGAAATAATGCTGGCGTTGCTGACGACATATACCTTGAGACCGAACAGTGCTGCTACGAGGCCTCCTGCCGCACCTCCTGCGATGAGGCCGATGAAGGGGCGCATGTATTTCATGCCGCAGCCATAAAGAACAGGTTCAGTGACGCCGCCGACCACCGCAGAGACGAAGAAGCCAAGATTCTCTGCCTTCTCGTCAGGATCCTTCAGGCGCAGGAAGACACCAAGTGCCATGCCATAGCAAGCGAAGGATGCCATGGAACCTGCAATCATGATGCAAGCATCGGGCGTTCCGGTTGCCATGTTTGCCAGCGCAAGAGCAATAAGGACCTGGTGCATGCCAGTCATAACGAGAAACTCCCAGAGAGCTGCAACAACTACCAGAGCGATGATGGTCGGAAGGCCGCCCAGGCTGCCCAGACCAAACAGGGAGTTGCCGAGCAGTGTGCCGAGAACAGAGCCGATGGGTGCGAGGATGCACAGAGACACCGGAACCATGACAAACATCGTAAGGAACGGAACGAACATCGTAGAAAGCATGTCGGGGATGACACGCTTGAAGAACTTCTCGACCTGCCACATCACGGGAACGCACAGAATGATTGGCAGAACAGTTGAGCTGTAGTTATTTACTATGGCAGGCAGGCCATAAACCGTTGTCGTAGCAGCACCGGAGCTCACTGTGGTCATCATCTCGGGAGCGATGAGGACTCCTCCCAACATCATGCCTAGAACCGGGCTGGCGCCCAATGTCTTTGCTGCGGACCAGCCAAGAACAACGGGCATGAAGTAGAAGCCAGCATCATACAGCCAGTTGTAGAAAAGGTTATAGATGTCAGAGTTTGCGGCCCAGAGATTCAGCATTGACGGACCGAAAACGGCAGCAATGGTACGGAAAAGAGCGGCTACCATCATCAGAGGAATCAGCTGCACCATCGATTTGCTGAGATAGTTGAGGATTGCTTTGCCAACACGCTTGGCATTCCAAGGCTCCTTCGGTGCATCGGCATCGAGGTCCTCGTCGATGGACCCTCCTGCAGAGACGCCGAGCTTCACGAGCGCATCATAGACCTTCGGCACGTTCTGCCCGATGATGACTTGATACTGGCCGCCCGACCACTGGCAGCCAAGCACCCCCTTGATTGCCTTGACCTTCTCGTCGTCGGGAACCGACTCGTCCTTCAGGTTGATCCTCAGTCTTGTCATGCAGTGCGCGATGCTCGTGACGTTGTCCTTGCCGCCGATTGCGTCGAGGACCTCTTTGGCGATCTGTTCGTTGTCAGCCATGTCTTCCCCCTCAGTGAGCTGGATGCAGGTCTCTGCTCTGGTGTCTCAGGAGAAGGCGCCTTCCTCCGGGCAGCTGGCTCGGGGAGTTCTAGGCATGAAAAAAGCCCCTCGAGCCATACCAGAGCAGCAGGGCACACAGAAAGCCTGTGCGTCCCAGCCTTGGTAATGCCTCGTGGAGCCAAGTCCAGTGCGTAGCACCCAATGCAGGGCTGAGAATAGGACAGAGAGGCTGAAGATGCTGGACCGCAGAGCGTGAACGGTATGATTTCTGCCGCAAACGGCAGTTTGGCTAGGCTTTCTCTGCTGTCTCCCGCTCGAAGACGCGATTCACATGGAGGATCAGGTAGACCCGCTCCTCCTCGTCGAGTCTCTTGTCCAGGCTCTTCTCCAGGAAATTCGCCACGGCATTTCCTGTGGCTGCTATCTCTGGATAGCGTTCCTCGAGCTCGGGCAGAAGGATTGCCGCGCCGGAAGAGACCCGCTCGCCTGAGAGGAGCCTGCCGATGAGGTAGCGCATGTGGGTCGCGAAGCGGGCGTAGTCGAAGGAATCGCGCTCGACTGAGACGTGGAGCCTCTGCTCAACGATCTTCGTGCTGCCTTCGATCAGGCACTCCGCAGTCTTCTGGCGCCTTGTGTCGCGTGCGCTTGCAGAGATGGCGCTGTTCACGATCGAGAGGGCGATGCCGACCGCTTCCGTACGGGGAGGGCGCACATCAAATGTGCGCTCGATGCCGTGAACTGCCATCTCGCCGAGACGGTATTCGGCAGGGTAGCTCTGCTGCACGTCGAAGGCGAGCGGCATCTCGACGATCATATGCTCACGAGCGCGCTTGATTGCAAAGGAGATGTGGTCTGCAAGCGTGACCGGGAGGTTCGGCGAGAGTTCGTAGGAGAGGCTCGTTCGGGCAAGGTCTGCGAGCTGGGCTGCGAACTCGAGCACGTCTTCGGGAAGCTCGCTTACAAGCCCCAGGTACTTGGGATCGACGCCATAGAACGTGCGCGTGATGTCGGAGAGCGAGACTTCGCGCGGGACGGCTCCAAAGCCGATGCCGGTGCCGAGAGCGATGAGCTCGCGTCCCTTGCCATCCTCGCAGATGGCAGCGTTGTTGTTGATGCTCTTGATGACGCGCATGGAGCTCCCCGGCTGGCGCGGATAGACAGCTGCATTGTAGGCAGAAAGAGCTACATATCAGAAGGGTCGCCCGTCGTAGTTGATGCCGCCCACAAGCTGGTCGAAGCGCTTCATATCCCCACGCACAAACGCCTCTGCCATCTGCGGATACGTCGAGAGCGCCTCCTCGAAGAGGTCGGCAAAGCCCCTGTGGCTCTTCTCGCTTGTGAAGGGGTTGACCCACTCGCGCCGCTCGAGGTTGGCGGAGGCGCACTCGTCGGACTCGGTCACGCGGTGGGCGAAGGCCTCGGCCATGGAGTGGGGGCGCGCCAGGCGCTCAACGGTGCCGATGAGCCTCGTCTTGGAAGAGCCTGCCGGCTCGATCCTGCGATAGACCCACTGGTAGTTGGCCACGGAGGCACCGTATTCCTCGGGGCCAACGTTGAGCCCAAACACGGCAAACGCCACCTGCGAGAAGATCGTTCCGCCCACGCGCTCGATGCGTGCGGTGCGCATGAGGTCCGAGGCGGGGGCGTGCTCCAAGACGGTGACGTGGCGCTTCTCCCAGAGAATCCAGGAGTCGATGTCGCTCTCGATGATTGCGTGCATCTCCTGAGACGCATCAGAGAGGCTGGGCTGCTCGAGCAGGGCATACTGCTGCGCGTAGATAAGCGGGTGTGCCGTGCGGTCCAACACGTAGTGGCCAAGAAGCCCCAGCGCAAGCGCCCTGCCAATGCCCTCGTCCTCAACGGGGAGGCGCCCCACTGAGGACCGAATGTCGGCAAATGCCTCTGCGATGTGGCCGTTGTGCATGTCGTGCGCAAGGTGGTGACACGCCTCGACACGGGCTGGGATGGTGGAGAAGCGCACGAAGAAGGGGTCGGGACCTTCGTTTCCCAGAAGGAAGGCGAGAAGTTCCTCCTCGCCGTCAATGAGACCCTCGGGGAGGCGTCGCGCGGCGTCCTCGCCAAAGATGTGGTGCGTTATCAGGGCGGGCATGTTCGAACTCCTTGATATATGGTGCTCGGGCCAAGGCATTGGTCCAGCGACAGATGCAAATCAAGCCTTTAGGATAATCTAACTTGTGTATTTTTGGGAGTGCGGCGAGCGGTGCCCTGCGTTGGGATTGCTTAGGTAGCATTGAGGGCTCGTTTGTTGCCTGCCAACAAGGAGCTATAGTGAGCTTGCTTGAGATCGTCCTGCTCAGTCTTGCCCTTTCTGCAGACGCATTCTCGGTCACAATCTCTAACACTTTTGCCTACAGAGACGAGCGCATGTCTAAGCTTGCGCTCATGCCGGCGTTCTTTGGGCTGTTCCAGGCTCTCATGCCCGCGGCGGGCTACTTCTTGGGCGTTGTCGCCGCCGATTCCATCGAGGGCTATGCGAACACCGTGACATGGTGATTCTCGGCATCATTGGCGGCAACACGGTGTGTGAGGGCGTGGCCTCCATTCGTGCCTGCCGTGGCTGCGAGCCTGCGCCCGCAAAGGGCGAGCTTACCCTTTGGGTCCTCTTCGTGCAGGCCATCGCCACCGTAGTCGACGCCTTTGCCATTGGCGTCTCGCTGCGTGCGCAGGTGGTTGACCTCGCCTTTGCTATGTGCGTCATTGGGCTTACGACTGCCGTCTGCTGCGTCTTCGCGCTCCTCCTCGGGCGCAAGCCTTGATAACCCGGCACTGCGTGGCATCGTACGCCATGCCACTTGGGAGCGCTCCCCGCATCCGTTCGTCGATTACTTTAGATAATCAATCAAGAAAGTGTAAAGCTATGGCAGTGGCTGGACAACGTTGCCCAGTACGGAGAGAGCCGTGGCCTGCCCACGGCGCGATGTAACGGGCCTTGGGAGGGCTCGTTGGAATGGGGTGTCATATGAGGAACGTATCTCGTAGGGAGTTTCTCGGCACGTCTGCTATCGCCGCGGCCGGCCTCGGCCTTACGGCATGCGGCGGGAGCTCATCCAACCAAAGCTCGAGCGGTACCGATACCAGCTCAAGCGGCGGCTCCGACGACTTGTCCCGCATCGCAAGCGAGGACGTGATCGAGGCTGCCAAGAAGGACGGCGAGCTTGTGGTCTACGGCTCCTGCGAGGAGCAGCACGTGGCCGCCTGCGCCCAGCACTTCCAGGAGCTCTTCGGCATCGAGACTTCCTATCAGCGCCTCTCCACGGGTGAGGTCGAGTCCAAGGTCGAGGAGGAGAACGGCAACCCGTCTGCCGACGTGTGGTTCGGCGGAACCACCGACCCGTATAACGTCGCCGTGACCAAGGGCATCCTCGAACCCTACGAGGCCAAGAACTCCTCCCATCTCATCTCTGGCAAGTTCCATGATGCCGATGGCAACTGGTACGGCATCTACAAGGGCATTCTTGGCTTCTTCTACAACAAGGACGAGCTTGAGCGCAAGGGCCTCGACGCTCCACAGGATTGGCCGGACCTTCTCGACGAGAAGTACAAGGACCTCATCTGGATGTCCAACTACAACACCGCCGGTACGGCAAAGCTCATCTTGAACACGGTCATCCAGAAGTACGGGCACGACGAGGGCATCAAGTATCTTGTCAACCTCGACAAGAATGTGCAGGTCTATACCAAGAGCGGCTCCGGCCCGTCCAAGAACGTAGGTACCGGCGAGTGCACCATCGGCATTGGCTTCCTGCATGATGCCATCTACCAGATTGTCGACAACGGCTACAACAACATTGGCCTCGTGATTCCGTCCTCTGGCGCCTCTTACGAGGTTGGCGCAACTGCCATCTTCAAGGGCTGCAAACACGAGAACGCCGCCAAGCTCTGGATCGAGTATGCCCTCTCGCCGCAGTGCGTCGAGCGCGCGCAGGAGGTCGGGGCCTATCAGTTCCTCGTTATCGATGACGCCAAGCAGCCTGCCGTGGCCGAGGAGTATGGCCTCGATCCCAACAACGTCATGGATTACGACTTCGATGATGCCAAGGAGAATACCGAGCAGTACGTCGCGGACATCATGAATGCCCTCGGCGGTGGTGACGACCGCTTCCAGACCGAGTAGCACTTGCCCTCCGCCCCGAGCGCGCTGCGCCTCGGGGCGAAGTGTGTCAAACGAGAGGAGAGATGCCATGGCACGAGGTCAAAGTACTCGGCTGGACCAGAGGAAGCTGCTTGCCGATCCCATACTCGTCACCACGATCATCGTCCTGATTGTGTTTCTGACGCTGTTCATCCTGTATCCGCTGGCAATCCTTCTCGTTGATGCAGTGGTGGGGGAGTCTGGCCCCACGCTTTCCGTGTTCCAGCGCGTCCTTGCGATGCCGGCCTTCGAGACGGCCATCACGAACACGCTTGTGCTGGGGCTTTTCGTTGGTGTTGTGGCCACCCTTATCGGGCTGCTCTTTGCCTACGTCGAGGTCTACGTGAACCTCAAGTCCCGCTTCATGAGCGGGCTCTACAAGCTCGTCTCCATGCTGCCGGTCGTCTCTCCTCCGTTCGTGCTGTCGCTCTCGGTCATTCTCCTCTTTGGCAAGGCGGGGCTTGTCACCCGCACGTTGCTGGGCATCTACGACAACAACGTCTACGGGTTCTGGGGCATCGCCCTTGTCCAGACGCTCACGTTCTTCCCGGTGTGCTACATGATGTTCCGTGGGCTCCTGAGAAACATCGACCCATCCCTTGAGGAGGCCGCGCGCGACATGGGTGCCTCTCGCTGGAAGGTCTTCACCAGCGTCACACTGCCGCTCATTCTGCCTGGCATGGGCAACGCGTTTCTCGTCTCCTTCATGGAATCCATCGCCGACTTTGCGAACCCCATGATTATCGGCGGTTCGTACGATACGCTTGCCACGTCCATCTACCTGCAGATTACGGGTGCCTACGACAAGCAGGGCGCCTCTGCCATGTCCTGCGTGCTCCTCGGCATCACGCTCGTGATGTTCATCGTCCAGAAGTACGTGCTCGAGCGCAAGAGCACGGCGACCCTCACCGGCAAGGCGGCACGCGGCCGCATGCTCATCACCGACAACTCCGTGCGCATTCCGCTCGCCGTCCTCTGCGGTGCAGTTGCCATCTTTGTCGTGGCCCTCTACATCTGCGTGCCGTTTGGCGCCCTGTTCAAGACGTGGGGTTACGACTACTCGCTCACGCCAAAGTGGTTCATCCAGGTGTTCACGCTCCATCACGGCCTTGAGGCATTCGCCGACTCGTTTGGCCTGTCGCTCGTAGCGGCACCGCTCACGGCGCTCCTCTCGATGGTGATCGCCTATCTCGTCGTAAAGCGTCGCTTCCCCGGGCGTGGGTTCATCGAGTTTGTCTCCATGCTTGCCATGGCGGTCCCCGGGACCGTCCTTGGCGTCGGCTTTATTCGCGGCTTCTCGAGCGGCGTCTTCCACACTGGCTTTATGCAGGGACTCTATGGAACGGCAGCCATTCTCGTCATCGTGTTCATCGTGAGGTCGCTGCCTACGGGCACGCGCTCGGGCATCTCGGCGCTTCGACAGATTGACAAGTCCATCGAGGAGTCTGCCTACGACATGGGTGCCAACAGCTTCCAGGTCTTCATGACCGTCACGCTGCCGCTCATCAAGGATTCGTTCCTCTCCGGACTCGTGACTGCGTTCGTGCGCTCCATCACGGCAATCTCGGCGGTCATTCTTCTGGTCACGCCACAGACGCTCATGATCACCGTGCAGATCAACGAGTACGCCGAGAAGGGCGCCTATGGCATAGCCTGCGCCTTTGCCACGATCCTTATCATCGTCACCTACACCGCCGTTATGCTCATGAACGTGTTCATCAAGCACTTTGGCACCAGCGCAAAGATCAATGCCAAGAGCGAGGGAGAATAGCCCATGGCCAAGGAGAAGAAGGGTGTGCGCCTTGAGCACATCTCCAAGATCTACCAGGACCCAAAGACGAAGAAGGACTTCTACGCCGTCCATGATGCAAACCTCGAGATAGTGCCGGGCGAGTTCGTGACGCTGCTGGGCCCATCGGGCTGCGGCAAGACGACCATCCTGCGCATGATTGCCGGGTTCGAAAGCCCGGACGAGGGCCAGATCTACCTGGGTGGAGAGCCCATCAACGACCTCACGCCCAACAAGCGCGACACGGCCATGGTCTTTCAGAGCTACGCCCTGCTCCCACACTACAACATCTTCGACAACGTGGCATATGGACTAAAGATCCGCAAGCTCCCTGCCGAGGAGACACGCGAGAAGGTCACGCGCATCCTGGGCATGGTTGGCCTTGAGGGCATGGAGGACCGCATGACCAACCAGCTCTCCGGCGGTCAGCAGCAGCGCGTTGCCCTGGCACGCGCCCTGGTCATCGAGCCCTCGGTCCTGCTCTTCGACGAGCCGCTCTCCAACCTGGATGCCAAGCTTCGCGTGGAGATGCGCACCGAGGTGCGTCGTATCCAGCAGGAGGCGGGCATCACCGCCGTCTACGTCACGCACGACCAGTCCGAGGCCATGGCTATCGCGGACAGGATCATCGTCATGAAGCGCGGTGTGATCGACCAGGTGGGAGACCCGCACGCCGTCTACTATCGTCCCGTTGACGAGTTCGTGGCCGACTTCATCGGCGAGTCCAACTTCCTGCGCGGCAAGCTGGCCGAGAAGGACGGTGACTCCGGTGTCGCAACCATCGAGGGGCACAGCGTTGAGGTCGATGGCGTTGCCTCCCACAACGTGGGCGACAGCATCGCGCTGGTTCTGCGCCCGGAGGCGGCGACGCTTGCCGACGGGGGCGTGCTCCGCTGCAAGGTCACGCTCTCCCGCTTTATGGGCAGCTACCAGAACTACCAGGTCATGGTCGGCAACACCCTCGTCAAGATCCAGGACTTCAACCCCAAGACCCACAAGGTCTACGAGGTGGGGGATGATGCCTTCGTGAGCTTCACGAAGGGTGACGTCCACGCACTGTAGCGCTGGGCGCCATGCGATGAACGCCGTGCGGGTGGCCCGTGCAGGAATGCGCGGACCCCTGCTGTTTTGGTGGATTTGGGTCTGGGTATCAATAGGTGTAGGAATACAGACGCCGTAGCTGGAGGATGAACATGGAGATTAAATTTACAAGGTCGAAGCTGGGAACCATCCTCAGCGGTGTGGTGATGGTCATTCTAGGCTTCATCATGTTCTCTAACCCTGGTCAGGCTACGCTGACCATCACGCTTACAATCGGCTGGGTCCTTGTCATCATGGGCGTTGCGTCTCTTATCGGCGCCTTCACTCAGCGCAATGCGATCCTCTCCTCGACCGACCTTTACTTCGGCATCCTTGAGCTGCTCTTTGGCTTTCTCATCGTTAACTGGCCCGGATTCTTTGTGGCGTGGATCTTCATCCTGCTCGGCGTCTTCGTGATGGTCGCGGGCATCAACTCGCTACTTGGTGCCAACGCCCTGCGAGTGCTGGGCGTGAGCGGCTCCAGTGCCGCCATGGCAGGTGCCGTGCTCGCGGTGGTCCTTGGCATCATGGTCATGCTATCGCCGTTTGCCATGGCGGGGATGACGATGGTCCTCTGCGGCGTGGCTCTGGTTTATGCGGGCATCGTTCGCATCGTGGATGGCGTGCGCATGCCCAAGGACAACAAGACCGCGTAGCAGAGCAAGTACCGTAGCAGAAGGGCCTGGCGAGAAGCCCCCTTGCCGTCTGGCAGCAAACCCCGGTTGTGCGTACACACAACCGGGGTTTGCCACCTCGGGTGGGGCTTTCTTGGGGAACGCCGAAGCGCTGGCAGAGAGGTTCCATCGTGCGTACGCTGGACCGCAGCTTTCTGCCTGGTAGGGCTTCCAGAAGGGTAAGGTTGGCAGAGAAGTGCCATCGTGCGTACGCACGAGGGGAACCATTTGCCAGATGGGCATCCTGGAGGGCATGGTTTGGCGGGGAAGTACCCTCGTGCGTACGCATAAGTGGCAACCTCTGCCATGGCCTTCTCGCCCAACTGGAAAAACGCTGGCGCATTGGCAGAAAAGTTTCATCGTGCGTACTCACGATCGTAGTTTTCTGACAAGCGACCCCTCAGACGGACGAGATTGGCAGAGAAGCGCCCTCGTGCGTACGCCTCCGGCTCGGTGCCGTATCTTTCGGACAGGTAAGGATTTTCTTGCCGGTTAAACCCTCCTAACCGTAGAAATCCCACGGCTAGATTATGGGAGCTCGGAAATCCCGAACGTTTAGCCTGCCTCGCTCGCCGAGCGCCTTCCGCCCACGAAAAGGGTGCCCTGAGGAAATCCCCTCGGGGCACCAGGGCGTTCCAGCAACCAAGAGCAACCAAGCGCTGATATGTGCGTCAACTACACGTAGAACAGCATCTTGTTGTAGCTGGGGACCGGCCAGTAGTCGTGGCCGCAGACCTTCTCCATCTCATCGACGGCGGTGCGCAGCGCAGCCATTGCGGGAATGACGACGTCGCGGTAGCAGTCGTTGGAAGCCCGCGGGTCCTCCAGCGCCCTAGCCTGGGCGTCCTTGGCCTCAAGGTCGTCCACGGCGTCGGAGATGGCGTTGATGCCGTCGGTGAGCGTGGTCACCATCTTCTTCTCGGCCTTGGCGTCAATGCCAAGTTCGGCCTTGGTCGCGACGCTTGTGGCGATGTCTCCGGAGTAGTCGAAGAGGGCGGGCAGGTACATGTGGCGCGTCATGTAGACCATGGTGTTGGCCTCGATGTTCAAGAGCTTTGCGTACTGCTCAGCCTTCGCGACGTAGCGGGCGTGGGCCTCGGTCTCGCTGAGGACGCCGTACTTCTCGTAGAACCTAATGTTCTCGGGCTTGGTGAGCGCAGGCAGGGCATCCGGCGTGGTCTTGAGGTTGGGCAGGCCGCGGCGGGCCGCCTCGGCCTCCCACTCATTGGAGTAGCCGTTGCCGTCGAAGAGGATGCGCTGGTGGTCGCGGAAGGTGTGACGCACGAAGCGCATGGCGACGGTGGTGAAGCCCTCGTCGGCGCGGTCGGCAACGTAGTCAACGAAGCGCTCGCACTGCTCGGCCACGGCGGTGTTGAGGACGACGTTGGGGTCGGCGAGGTTCTGCTGGCTGCCGCACATGCGGAACTCGAACTTGTTGCCGGTGAAGGCGAAGGGCGAGGTGCGGTTGCGGTCGGTGTTGTCGCGCAGGACCTCGGGCAGCTGCGGGATGCCCAGGTCGATGGTCTCGCGGTCGTGGGCCTCCGGCTGCTCCTTCTTGATGAGGGCGTCCACGATCGGGGTGAGGGCGTCGCCCAGGAAGACGGAGATGATCGCGGGGGGTGCCTCGTTGGCGCCGAGGCGGTGGTCGTTGCCGGCGGACGCCACGGACATGCGCAGGAGGTCGGCGTGGTCGTCGACGGCGGCAACCAGGCAGGCGAGAAACACCAGGAACTGCAGGTTGTCCTGGGGGTCGTCACCGGGCTCGAGCAGGTTCTTGTCATCGGCGCACAGAGACCAGTTGTTGTGCTTGCCGGAGCCGTTCACGTAGTCGAAGGGCTTCTCGTGCTGCAGGCAGACCAAGCCGTGGTGGGAGGCGATGAGCTTCATCTTCTCCATGGTGAGGAGGTTGTCGTCGATGGCGAGCGACCCCTTCTCGAAGATGGGTGCAAGCTCGTGCTGGGACGGTGCGACCTCGTTGTGCTTGGTCTTGGCCGGGATTCCCAGCTTCCAGAGCTCGTCGTCAAGCTCCTTCATGAACTCGTTGACTGTCGGACGGATGGCGCCGAAGTAGTGCTCCTCAAGCTCCTGGCCCTTTGCGGGCTCGCAGCCAAACAGCGTGCGACCGGTGAGGACGAGGTCGGGGCGCGCCTGGTAGTCCTCCTCCTTGATGAGGAAGTACTCCTGCTCGGGGCCGATGGTGGTGTAGACGCGGTGGGGCTCCTGGCCAAAGAGGGCGAGAAGGCGCTTGGCCTGCTTCTCGAGGGCGACCTCGGAGCGCAGGAGCGGCGTCTTCTTGTCAAGCGCCTCGCCGGTGTAGGAGATGAAGGCCGTGGGGATGCACAGGACCTCGTCCTTGATGAAGGCGGAGCTGGTGGGGTCCCACACGGTGTACCCACGGGCCTCGAAGGTGGCGCGCAGACCGCCGGAGGGGAAGCTCGAGGCGTCGGGCTCGCCTTGGACCAGCTCCTTGCCGGAGAAGGTCATGAGGATGGAGCCGTCGTCCGTGGGGGTGATGAAGCTGTCGTGCTTCTCCGAGGTGATGCCCGTGAGCGGCTGGAACCAGTGCGTGTAGTGCGTGGCGCCCTTCTCGAGCGCCCAGTCCTTCATGGCGTGGGCGACCTCGTTGGCGATGTCGATGTCGAGGGGCTCGCCGTCCTTGATTACCTGCATGAGCTTCTTGTAGGTGGGTTTGGGAAGGCGCTCCTGCATGTCCTTGTCGGTGAACAGCAGGCTCCCGTATTCCTCTGAGACCTTGTCTGTGGCCATACTGCCTCTTCTCCTGTCCCTGGTTCCGGAGGCACCGCGCGGTGAAGCGCATCCGCTGGCACCCTTGTATGCACACCACTGTACCGTGGCTTTGTTTCCCAATGTTGGCAGAGCGTGTTTCTACGCAATTTCGAGGAGAGGACGTTTGGGGACAGGACCCAGGATCCGCTGGGAGGGGCGCCGTGTCTGACGGCACGCCTGTGAGTGGGTGTCAAGCTCCGCGTCTGCGCCAAAACCCGCCTCGTCACGCGTGATTCTGGGGATGGGTCGAGTAGCGGGACTGCGTACAGGTATAGGCGCACACGCGTGTACTACATGTTGTGGCGTCTGCATTCCGATGCTATCGCTTCGCCGGAAATTACGTGCAACGGGTGGCAGTTCGATACACGGGATGGCCAAAGCTGTGCAACGAAGGGCAGATTGATGCTTCCATGCATGCGATTGGCCAGCAAGGCACATCAAGAGGGGTTCCCGCAGGGCGCCCCATAGTGCCGAGCGGTAGCCGTAAGCTCCTAAACGGGGTAGAACGCCAGAAACAAAGAAAATTTTCTTATAAGCTAATTAAAATCAAAAAAACTTTCTATAATGGGCGATGTACCGGTTGGCGCAGAACCAAGGAGACGCACATGGCCAAGTATATGAGACAAGACGGTTTTTACGAAGGCGTCGAGAGGATCGGCGTAATGCCGGTTGTTGTCCTTGAGAAGGTCGAGGATGCCATCCCAATGGGCAATGCGCTTAAGCAGGGAGGACTGTCTGCAGCCGAAGTTACGTTTAGAACTCCTGCAGCGGCTGACTGCATTCATGCTATTGCCAACGACTGCCAGGGCGTCCTCGTTGGTGCGGGGACCGTTCTGAACCTCGGCCAGGCGAAGAGGGCGGTGGACGCCGGAGCGAAGTTCATAGTGAGCCCTGGTTTCGACCTTCAGGTTGTCGACTGGTGCCTGGCGAACCAAGTCGACGTGATTCCCGCTGGCGTCACCCCCGCGGAACTTACTGCATTGGTTAACAGGGGCATTGAGGTGACTAAGTTCTTTCCCGCTGGCATTTACGGTGGACTTAAGGCTATCGATGCCCTGGCCTCGGTGTTTGTTGGTCATCGCTTTATGCCAACCGGTGGCGTTAACGCTGAGAATCTCCGAGATTACCTGGCAGATAAGGCAATCATTGCGGCCGGCGGCACGTGGATGGTGAGGCCAGCGCTCTTCAAGAATGGCGACTTCAGCGAGGTGGAGCGTAAGTCGGCCGAGGCAGCGCAGGTGGTTCGTGAGGTCAGGGGTCTGTAAGCACCGGGTTCGAGGTGTGAACGGCGCAGTTGCCGCTCAACCGGCAAACGAGAGGAGCAAAGCTCATGGCGAGCAGCACGACTAAACTCGACAGCGCAATAAAGTTTGGTGCGGGAAGGTATCGGCAGGAGGGCGGCCTACTTGACCATATGGGTGAGGAGATTCGCCGCTTTGGACGCAGGGTCCTTGTCATTACAGGCCCGCGCGCATGGGATGCGGTCAAGGATAAGTTTACGAACAGCATGAATGCCTCTGGCATCGATTTTCAACTGGAGATATTCGGCGGCTGGTGCTCCTTCGAGGAATCAAAGATCCTTGCCGACAAGGCGCGCTCCTATGGTGCCCAGGAAATTGTGGGTATCGGTGGGGGAAAGATTATGGACCTCGCCAAGGCGGTCGGCGAGGTTGCTAATCTAGGAACCGTTAACGTGCCCACCTCGGCCTCCACGTGTGCACCATTTACCTGCATGAGCGTCATGTATACCCCAGAAGGCGGCAAGAAGCTCAGCTGGAGGTTCGACCACGAGGTCGACGCCTGCCTCATGGACATGGATGTGATTGCAGGTTGTCCCATCCGCTATAACGCTGCAGGTATCGTGGACGCGATGGCAAAGCGCATCGAGATGCTTAATGGGAAGCCTGCCCTGAAGGAGGAGGAGACCCCCATCGATATCTTCTCAGCCTACAGCATTGCGTGCTATGCATATTCCGTGCTTGAGCAGAATGCTCTCAAGGCAATCGAGGATAACAGACAGCATAAGGCCACAAAAACGCTCTATGATGTGGCGTTCATGAACGTCCCGGTGACAGGCGTCATCGCAAATACCACCAAGAGTTTCAAGCAGTCAGAACTCGCGCACGTTATTTACGACGGCGTGCGTACCATCTTCACCAAGGAGGCAGCCAGCGCAATCCATGGGGAGATAGTCGGCGTTGGGCTCTTCTGCCAGCTCTACTTCAACGGCCAGGAAGACGAGGAGGCCGAGCTGCGCGATTTAATGCGCAGCATGGACATGCCGCTCACTCTTTCCGACCTTGGTATCGAGCCGACCGAAGGGAACATGGACAAGATCGAGGAGTACATCGCGAACTCTCGACACTTCACAAGCACCGACCCGGCAGACAGCAAGCGGCTTCACGATGCCGTTCGCGAGATGGCCTAGGAGGGTGGTGCCATTTACCTATTTTCGCACCTATGAGCTGGCGGGACTCGTGGAGCGAATGGCAAACGGCCCTGGCTGCCTTGGGGAGAGACAGCCAGGGCCACATTTCTGCCAAGGGGCTGCACTCGCACGGCTTTGCGAAGGCGTACAACTTACAGCTGCGACATATAGTTCTCAGGATTGTCCAGCTTGGTGAGGCTGATGGCAGATCTGATGGCATGCAGGGACTCGGGAACCCCCGGCTTGCGAAACATGACGGTCGTATAGAGAGAATCGATGAGGACAAGCTGGGATATCCTGCTCGAAAGCGATTCGGAGCGATACCCGGTTTCTTCAGACGCGGAGAGCAGGATGACATCCGAATAGCGCTCTAGATACTTTGAGGGGTAACTTGTCACCGCAATGATCTGGGCACCGGCATCTTTTGCAATTCTGGAAATCTCAATCATGCTCTCTGAGAGACCCGTGTGCGTGATTGCGAAAATGCAGTCATCTTCTTCAAGAAGGGATGCCTGCATAAGTTGGACGTGATAGTCGGAGGCAAATTGAACCTCGATGGGGGAGCGAAGGAACTTTTGGTAGGCGTCATATGCTACGGCGTTAGACTCTCCACTCCCATAAAAGGAGATGCGCCTTGCTTTGAGCAGCAGCTCTACTGCCATCTCAAGGTCATCTGCGTCAAAAAGCTTCGCCGTGTCCTCAAGAGACATTATGGAAGAGCGGAAAACCTTGTTTGCAATTTCTATCGCAGAGTCACTGCTTGACACGTTCTCATGGACAGAGATCTCCGGATTGTACGCATCGGTGAGAAGATCGTTTCTGAAGTCACGAAAACCCTGGTAACCGAGTTTCTTCGTGAATTTGAATATGGTTGAATCCGCAAGGCCAAGGGTCGATGCCATCTCCGAGATGGTCATGAGCGAGGCTTGGTCAGGGTTGTTGATAACGTACTCTGCGATCTCCTTCTCCTTGGAGGAGAAGGATGGCATGGCAGCCTTGATTTTTAGCAAAACCGAGCTGTTGTGGATAGGCATGGCAAACTCCTACATTCCCAATGACAGCGCACTTCCAGAGTGGATCTCGCTGAAACTTCGAAGCAACCGCCTGCCAAAAGACGCATCTTGTCAGGCGATACCATAAGGAAACGTTAGCAGGTAAACGTTCCTACTACGGCCAGGGCTGGCGAATGCCGCAATCTTCCCATGCATCAATGTCGCCTCCCGCTCATGGGTGGGCAGACGAGGGCAGGGAAGGGCCTTGACCTGACGTTCACAAAAAATATTTCGCCGTTTATGGAAAAAACGAAAAAAATTAGTTGAGCAAGCGTCATAGTGCATGTCGGTGCGTAGCCAAGTTTTGCCGACGAGAGGAGCACGATGAGTAGCTATGTTGGGGTCTTTGGCATGGGCGTCATGGGGCAGAGCCTTGCCTTGAACATCGCCAGCAAAGGGTATTCCGTTTCTGTCTTCAATAGGCATGGCGACGTGACCAAAAAGTTCATGGAGGGTCGCGTCCATGGACACGGGGGCAGGGAAGGGCTCGTAAGCGACTCGTATGACCTCGGGTCGTTCTGCGGCTCCCTCGAAACCCCTCGAAAGATAATCCTCATGGTCAAGGCCGGGCCTGTCGTGGATGCGGTCACCGACGAGCTTCTCCCGCACCTCGAGCCAGGCGACATTGTCATCGATGCCGGCAACTCGTACTACAAGGACACCAAGCGTCGTATGGACCACTATGCCGAGAAGGGCATCAACTTCTTTGGGATGGGCGTGTCCGGTGGCGAGAAGGGCGCCCTCGTTGGCCCTTCCATCATGCCCAGCGGTGACAAGAGGCTGTACGACACGTATCTGGCGAAGCTCCTCACCGATATCTCCGCCCACACCGATGACGGCACTCCGTGCTGCGACTACATCGGGCCAGAGGGGTCTGGCCAGTACGTGAAGATGGTGCACAACGGCATCGAGTATGGTGACATCCAGAACATCGACGAGGCCTACTGGATTATGAAGCGGCTCCTCGGGATGAGCAACGCCGAGATGGCAGACGTCTTCGAGGAGTGGAACAGGGGTCGTCTCAACTCGTTCCTCGTCGAAATCACCTACAAGATTCTGCGCGAGAAGGACCCGGAGACCGGGGATGACCTCATCGACCACATTCTGGACGAGGCGGCCCAGAAGGGTACCGGCATGTGGACGGCCATCGACGGCCTCGAGATGCGTATGGCCATCCCGACCATGGCAGAGGCGGTCTTCGCCCGCAACCTCTCCGCAATCAAGAGCCAGCGCGTCGACGCGGCCAAGGTCTTCCCCGAGAGGCCGGCGGCTCACGTCGGGGACAGGGGGGCCCTCCTTGCCGACCTCGAGCAGGCGGTGTACGCGAACAAGGTCATCGCGTACGCCCAGGGCTTCCAGCTGCTCTCCGCGGCCTCCGACGAGCACGGCTGGGACCTCAAGCTCGGCGACATCGCCCTTCTTTGGCGCGAGGGCTGCATCATCCGCGCCGGCTTCCTCGACCGCATCAAGGCCGCGTACAGCGAGGGGAAGAAGGTCGTGAACCTCATCCTCACGGACGAGTTCCGCGATGAGATCAGGGCCGCCATCCCCGCTTACCGCCGCGTTGTGGCTAGGGCAATCGAGTGCGGCCTCTACGTCCCGACGATGGCGGCTTCGCTGCAGTACTTCGACGGCTACACCTCGGAGAGGCTTGAGGCCAACATGTGCCAGGCGCAGCGTGACTGGTTCGGCGCGCACACGTTCCGTCGCGACGACCGCCCGCACGATGAGTCCTTCCACCACACGTGGGAGAAGCTCGTCTAGACCATCGCGCGCCCTTGTCGTTTCGATGCCGGTTCGTGTCTGTGTGTCTGCCGCGTGGGCAGACATGGCGAATGAAAGGTGAGAGTATGAGCATTACACAAGCACTGCTTATTGCGGTATTTGTTGCCGCAATCGAGTCTCGAGCCCTGGGCTACGCGACTCTGACGATGAGGTTCTCTCCCCTCATGACAGGAATGTGGGTCGGTCTCGTCTTGGGCAATATGGAGACGGCTATGGTCACTACCGCTGCCATCCAGCTCATCTACATGGGTGTTGTCGCGCCTGGTGGCCCGCTTCCCTCCGAGCCCTCGATTTCAGCTGCAGTCGCCGTCTCTGCGGCAGTCATTGGAAATCTCGACCCAAACGCAGCCGTCGCCATCGCGGTTCCTGTTGGACTTCTTGGTAGCTATCTCTACCAGCTCCGTTTCTTCCTGAACACCTTTGCGATCCAGAAGATGGATGTCTATGCGGCAGAGGGTGACAGCCGAAGGCTTGGGTTCTGGATTGGCGCAGTCCCCACAATGATTTCTTTCGCCCTGTTCGTGCCGACCATGTTCATCGCCCTGTACCTTGGCGCTCCTGTTATTTCCGACTTCATGAACTCGATTAGCAACGGTCCAGTGCTGCACGCGCTCAATACGGTTGGTGGGGGACTTGCTGCCCTCGGTATCGCAGTGACCATGCACGTCATTGGCAACCAGAAGCTCCTGCCCTTCTTCTTCCTGGGCTACTTCCTGGTTGTCACTGCCAGCCAGTTTGTCACGGCAATCAACAACGTGAGCTCCGCTGCCTCTCTTGATGTCACCATGTCCGGTATTACGACTGTTACCTGGGCTGCTTTCGGCATCATCATCGCTTTCCTCTACACCCTCTTCACTGCGAGGAAGGAAGAGGACAAGGACGACGAGGACGATGAGGATTAGCTGCGAAGCGACGACTCTCCCAGCTAAGACAGACGAGAAGGGAAAGCACTGCTATGAGTGAAGAGAAGAATGGCCAGGAGGTTGCAACCGCAGCCACAGGCGCTTCCGAAAAGACGTTCTCTAACGACTATCATGACTATCTCAACGCTGACGGCATCATCGAGGGCGATCCGACCCTTATGCTTGGCGACGAGAACGCACCGGAGGAGATCACAAAGCACGATTTGCTTCACGCTTGGTTCCGCGGATGGTGGGCAAACGAGGTTCCACACTCGTTCGACCGTATGATTGCGCCGGCATTCCTCTTTGGCCTCATGCCGATCCTCCAGAAGCTCTATAAGAACAAGGTCATGCTCGGCGAGGCATACCAACGCCACATGGTGTTCTTCAACACGCAGGCAATCTGGGGACAAGGCCTTATCACCGGAATCGTTGCCTCACTCGAGGAAGAGCGCGCGAAGGCACTTCACGAGGGTAGGGTCGAGGATGCCATTGGCCCACAGATTATCAATGCTACAAAGGTTGGCCTCATGGGCCCGCTCGCCGGCATTGGGGACTCCATCGACTCCGGCACGGTCCAGTACATCTTCATTGCAATGTTCCTGCCGCTTGCTCAGCAAGGCAGTGCTTGGGGTGCCCTGCTCCCGTGGATTTGCTTTACGGCTGCAACGTTCATCTACGGCTTTGCGTTTGTGAGGCTCGGCTACAAGATGGGCCGTCGTGCTGCCCTTGAGGTCATGAAGGGTTCCAAGATCAAGGCCGTCATTGATGGCTTGGGCGTCCTTGGCCTGTTCATGATGGGAATCCTTGCCGCAAGCTACGTAAAGGTCAGCACCCCGATATCCTTCGAGCTCTCTGGGAAGACGTTCGCCATCCAAACGATCCTCAACGGAATCCTGCCTGGATTCCTGCCGCTTCTCGCCGTTGTTTTCCTCTACCTGTACTTCAAGAAGAACGGCCTGAAGATTACGAAGGCAATGATCATCTACACCATCGTGCTTCTCGCCCTTGGGCTTGTGAACGTCCTCTAGTGACACCCAAAGGAAACCATCTATCGTCTGTCTACGGGAGGTCATCCGTTGAAGGAGAGAAGAGTCCTCGTCATCACCCACGGCCGCTTTGGCGAGGAGCTTGTGAAGAGCGTCGAGATGATTATGGGGCCGCAGGACTACATCACGGCTATGGGGCTTCTCCCTGGGCAATCTGTCGACGACCTGAGGGAAAGGGCATTCGAGGCGCTTGCGAAGAACGATGCCGATGGAGTCGATACGATTGTGTGCTGTGACTTGTTTGGAGGTAGCCCCAGCAACGTTGCCCTGTCCTGCCTCGGCAAGAGTGACTGCAAGGTCATGCTTGGTGCCAATATGCCCATGCTCGTCCAGTTGGTCCAGGACATCCATGACACGGAGGACCTCGATGGTCTCGTCAGCGCTGGCGCACAGGCAGGCCGGGATGGCGTCATTGTGAAAGACAGGGCAACCCTGCTCGGCAAGAAGTAGAAGATAAGGCAGGTAATACATATGGCAACCATCAATCTGGCAAGAATCGATGACCGTCTCATCCATGGACAAGTCATGCAGGTTTGGTCAAAGGGCAACGGCACCAACACGATCTATGTCGTTGACGATGCCACTGCAAAAGATCCGTTCATGAAAGAGATCTATGAGTCCACTCAGTCCACTGGAGGGCTCAAGATTAAAGTGTTCTCTGCAAAAGGGCTTGTGAGGCAATACGAGAAGAACCAGTTTGGCAATCGCAAGCTCATGCTGGTCTTCAAGAACGCTGACTACGTAAAGGCAGCGGTCGAAGGTGGTGTGCCAATTACCTCTGTCGATGTGGGCAACGTCTGCAACAAGCCCAATACCGTTCAGGTGATCAAGACCGTATACCTCTCGGATAAGGACTACGAAGACCTCAAGGAGATTTCCGATAAGGGCGTCGAAGTCTATTTCCAGAACATTCCATCAAGCGAGAGGCTCTCGATGGCTGATGCAGCCAAGAAGATGGGGAAGTAGGGATATGGAGTATCGGATCGCCATAGTCAATTCGTCTTCGTTCGGGCAGCATTTCCCTGAGCATATCAAGCGCCTGGAGAAGATTGGCACGGTGCAGAGGGTTATGGTTCCCGGTGACTGTCATGGCAAGGAGCTTGCCCAAGCACTTGGGGGTTTCAACATCGTCATTGCATCGGTGACCCCCTTCTTCGACAAGGAGTTCTTTGACTGCAAGCGCGACCTTCTCCTCCTGAGCAGGCATGGGATCGGCTACAACAATGTTGACGTCGATGCCGCCGCTGCCTGTGGTACTCTCGTAACCACGGTATCCCCCAGGGTCGAGAGAGACGCGGTCGCGGAGGGTGCCGTGGCAACCCTCATGGACTGCATGCGCCACGTGAGCGACTCCCACGTGGCTGCAAAGGAGGGACGTTGGTCGGAGCGCGCTAGTTTCCTGGGCAATGGCCTCTCCGGCAAGACGCTTGGCATCGTTGGCTGCGGCAATATTGGCAGTAGGATTGTTGAGATTCTCAGGCGAGGCTTCGATATGCGCGTCCTTGCCTGCGATCCCAAGCACTTCGATCGCTGGGCGGACGTTTTGGGCGTCGAGTACACCGACTTGGGCACTGTCGTGAGAAACTGCGATGTGCTCACCCTCAATGCCGACCTCAATCCCACCTCTTACCACATCCTTGGCAAGGAGCAGTTTGCCAAGATGAAGAAGGGCGTGTATGTAGTCGACAATGCACGTGCTGATCTCATTGACCAGGATGCCATGCTCAAGGCCCTTGAGGATGGAACTGTTGCCGGCCTGGCCATCGACGTTATGCATGACGAGCCGCCAAAACCTGACGACCCGTACTTCAATCATCCAAAGGTCCTTGTGACAACTCACATTTCTGCGTATACGCGTGAGTGTCTTGCCGAGATGGGCGAGAAGTGCGTCGGCGACGTTGAGCGCTACGTCAGGGGAAAGGAGCCTGTCAACGCGAAGAACGTTCCCGCCCCGAGGGGTTAACTGTCTGAGTGGGCTGGTGCCAGAATGTAGTAAGGATGCGGTGCTGTCTTGCGACATTGCGGGATGGCACCGCTTTGCAACCGGAGGTTTTCATGCCACGCGGACACGTGGGTGCCGTCCTGTTTGACATGGATGGGCTCACACTCGACACCGAGTCAATAGGATATGAAGCATACCTTCGTGCTGGGAAGAGGTATGGATTCCAGGTCAACGAGCGTCTTCACATGGATGTCGGGGGGCGTACCGAGCCTGAAATCATCGCTGAGCTTAGGCGCGTGTTTGGTGATGACAAGGACATAGTGGGATGGCGGGCTTATATCAACGAGCAAAAAGACGCCATCCTCCACGAGCGTGGTCGCGCCGGCAAGAAGCCAGGGCTGCTTGAGCTCATCTGTTTTCTCAACGAGATGAGGATTCCGTACGCTTTGGCAAGCTCTACCAAAAGGGAGAAGATCCATCAACTTCTTGCCACCGAGCATCTCATCCATGCCTTTCCCGTTATTGTGAGCGGAGATATGGTCACGCACGGGAAACCCGACCCAGAGATTTTCGAGGCTGCGGCCACTCGTCTTGGCGTTGCCCCACCGGAGACGCTTGTTCTAGAGGACTCGCGTGCGGGTATTGAAGCCGCCCGTGCGGGTGGGTTCCAGAGCGGGTTCATTTTTGACGATGTTTCGCGATTGGGCGTCCTTGAGGAGGGATACCCAATGCTGGTTGGCTTGCCAGACCCGCATGACGCAGGTAGATACGCAGATTACAAACCTCATGACCTCGAGGAAGTCATCGCGATCATCAAGCAATTAAACACGTAGTTCGGGAGGAAGAGCATGCAGGATGTTGTCGTTCGCACCGACGCGGGAAAGCTCGCGTCCATATCGGTTGCATATGGCGCCTTCGGCGTATTGTTCACATGGCTGGGAGCAACAGTTGCTGACGGTGTGGTGATTGCAGTCCTGTGTTATGCCGTCACAGTCGTTGCCCTACTTGGCATTATCCACAATATGCGGGAGCTCATGCACCCCAGGGTCCTGTTCAAGGCTGACTCAGAGGGGGTTATGGACTACTCGAAAGAGGACGATCTAGTCTTATTACCCTGGGCCAACATTGAGCGAATAGACCTGAAGGCCGCTAACAACGAAGCCCTCATGCTGGACGTGGTCGGTTTCAAGACGCTTGATGAGATAGACGGAATCTCAAAAGAGCAGAGGCAGATGCTTGAGCAAAACGACGGTAAGGGCTACTTCGCCCTCGAACTCTCGGGCATGTGGGTCTCTCGTAAGCGAATAGAGCAAGCATTCGATGACATCTCCGTGCTCGCCGCTCGCTATAACCCATCTATCGTCTGCACGGGCTTCCAAGATAGCTTGGCCACTCACTCGAAAAGGGGCCGAGAGCGTCTCGAGCGTCAGCAGAGGCGTCGTGAACGCGAGGTAAGAGAGCGGCTCGCAGAGGAGGGGGCGTCGATGGGTGGGGGCGATGGGGAGTGATGGGGAAATGAATGCTGCGCATGGCCACGGTGTCCGAGCCCTTTGCATGAGCGATAGAGACGATGTGGCCTGTGTCCTCATGCCTGCATGGGCCGGTGAGATGATTGACGTGTACGATACGAAGGGCATTGAAGTCGACCAAGTCAAGGCCCATGGGGATGTCCCCCGGTTTCACAAGGTGGCGCTTCGCAGCCTGTGCGTCGGTGAGCCTCTCCGCAAATACGGCGAGGTAATAGGCATTGTCAGTGCGCCAATCTCTCGCGGTGATTACGTACACACGCACAATATCGTGAGTGCGAAAGTTGGTGTTGGCAGGTGAAGGGCTACCTCAGGCCCGACGGCAGATACGGTGTCCGCAACTACGTTCTTGTGCTCTCGAGCGTTGGGTGTGCAAATCACGTTGCGGACCGTATCGCTAGGGGTTTCCCGGGCGTTGTATCGCTTCGCAATGCAAAGGGCTGCGGCCAGCTTGGGGCAAGCGCTCAGATGATGTCCCGTTGCCTCGTGAACCTCTCGCAGAACCCAAATGTCTTTGGCACTGTGGTTGTGGGCCTTGGATGCGAAACCACGAAGCCCCATGGGCTTGCAAAACGCATGCGAGACCTCTCTGAAAAGCCAGTCTATGACATCACAATCCAGGAGGAGGGCGGCTCCAGCGCAGCGATTGAGAGGGGACGCGCGCTTGTCAGAAAACTCGTCGCGCAGGCCGCAGACGCAGCTCAGACTCCTATGGGATTAGGGGACCTCGTTCTTGGTACGAACTGCGGTGGGTCTGATGCTACGAGTGGCATAGCGGCAAACCCAACGATTGGGGTCGTGAGTGATGCCGTTGTTCGGTCAGGGGGAACGGTCCTGCTGGGCGAGACGACCGAGCTCATCGGGACAGAGCACATTCTTGCCCGTCGCGCAGCAACGCCTCGCGTGCGCGACGACATCTTGCGACTGGTTGGAACGCTTGAGCACGATCTGGTTGCCTCGGGGGCTGATGTCCGTGGGGCGAATCCCTCTCCGGGAAATATGAGGGGTGGTCTTAGCACGCTAGAAGAGAAGGCACTTGGCGGCATAAGCAAGGGAGGCACCACCAATGTCCAGCAGGTCATTGAATATGGCGCTCGACCCACCCATCCGGGGCTCGTAATCATGGATACACCTGGGTATGACATCGAATCGGTATCGGGCATGGTTGCCGGTGGTGCCCAAGTCGTCGTATTCTCGTCAGGCAGGGGAACTCCCACGGGCTGTGCACTGGCACCGGTGATAAAAGTGACCGGCAATGACGAAACATACTCATCCATGAGAGAAAACATCGACTTTGATGCCTCTGGGGTCATAACTCAGGGGAGAAGCGTTCGCGAAGAGGGGAGACGCCTTCTCGAGCTGTTAGAGAGGGCCTGCTCAGGCGAACAAACGGCATCTGAGCGCCTCGGGTTCGATGACTTTTCCCTGTACCACAACATGGAGCTGTGGTGTACTTGCGCCTTTTCGTGAGATGGGCCAAGCCTGCCTTCCTCAGTGTATCTCTCCACCAGCTGCAACTGCCGTGCAATTTCCGTCCGGCTCCCCGGTAGAATGGATTGGTCAAACACGAGAGGGGATTACTCATGTCAGCATCCGAGGAGACCACCGCGACCGCTGTGGCCGAGCCGCATTGCCGCACCATCGCCGTCATCGACGGCAACTCGCTCATGCACCGTGCCTACCACGCCATCATGCAGCCCATGACCGCGCCGGACGGACGCTCCACAAACGCCCTGTTTGGGTTCTTCAACATGTTCGTCAAGATGGTGGAGTCCTTCCACCCGGATGGCGTCATCTGCGCCTTCGATAAGGGAAAGCCAAAGGTCCGTATGGAGAAGCTCCCCCAGTACAAGGCGCAGCGCCCTCCCATGGACCCCGCCCTTCACGAGCAGTTCCCCATGGTGAAGGACCTGCTCCATGTCCTTGACGTGCCCGTTTGCGAGCTCGAGGGCTGGGAGGGAGACGACATCCTGGGTACCCTCGCGCGGCGTGGCGAGGCAGCGGGCTACGACATGCTGCTCTTTACCGGCGACCGCGACATGTACCAGCTTGCCACCGACCATGTGAAAGTCGTCTCCACCAAGAAGGGTGTCTCGGAGGTCCAGGTCATGACCCCCGAGAGCGTCGATGACCTCTACCACGGCGTCACGCCCGACCTTGTGCCAGACTTCTACGGTCTCAAGGGAGATTCGTCGGACAACATCCCCGGCGTGCCGGGCATCGGCCCCAAGAAGGCCGCAGCCCTCATCGTGAAGTACGGCAAGCTCGACGAGGTCATTGCCCATGCAGACGAGGTCAAGGGCAAGATGGGCGAGAACCTCCGCGCGCACGTGGATGACGCGCTCCTGTCCCGCGAGATCGCGACTATCCGCACCGATGCCCCCATCGACATCGAGCTCTCCGACGCCAAGTTCCCGACCTTTGACCCTGCCGAGGTCACGAAGGCCTTCTCGGCGCTTGGGTTCACGGGGCTCACGGGCAGATTGGCACGCCTGGGCGGCGCTGCCGGTAGCGTTGCGGCTGCTGGCGCGAAGAGCGGTACCGTTGCCAGCGTGGGCGAGAACGACGCGACACCCTCGGTCCCAGCGACCGTCTCGATTCCGGAGCCTCTCGAGGACGACGCCGCCCTCTCGGCACTCAAGGATGCGGTCAAGGGCGAGGAGTGGCTCGGCTGCGCCGTCGAGGAGGACCCGTCTGCGGGCACGCTCTTCTCGCAAGGCTATACGCTGTGGGTCTCCGCTTCCGGCGATACGCTGCTACGCTTTTCCGGAGACATGGCGGATGCCGCGCTCAAGCTCGCCTTTGCGGAGGGTCACGTGGCCTCGGGTGACGTCAAGGCGCTCTTCCACCATCTCTCGCCGGTTGACTCGTCGCTGCCTGAGTCCATGGCGGCGAAAGAAGTGTCTTCTGAGCGCATCTTCGACGTAGGTGTGGCAGCCTACCTGCTGGAATCCGACCGTCCGTCCTTTGAGGTGCGTAGGCTTGCCGAACAGTTCCTCTCGCCTGCGCTTCCGGAGGAGGGCACGGCGCCCCTCGCAGCAATCGAGGCCGTTGCCGTAAGGCTCCTTGTGCCCGTGCTTGCGCAGCGCCTTGCCGACGACGGCTCCGCGGACGTCATGAACAAGATGGAGATGCCGCTTCTGCCGGTGCTTGCGCAGATGGAACGCATCGGCCTCTCGGTGGACCCCGGCATTCTTGCTCGCCAGTCTGCCGAACTTGGCGCCGAGATTGACCAGATGGTTGCCGACATATACGCCATGGCAGGGGAGGAGTTCAACATCGACTCTCCGCAGCAGCTCTCGAACATCCTCTTTGATGTGCGGAAGCTTCCCACCTTTGGGATGAAGCGCACGAAGCGTGGGTTCTACTCCACGAACGCCAAGGTCCTGGCCGACCTTGCCCAGACAGACGAGCTGGTAGCCAAGGTGCTGGAGTACCGTGAGCGTGCCAAGATCAAGTCCACGTACTTGGATGCGCTGCCGGCGCTCGTCAAGGGAGACGGGCGTATCCACACCACGTTCAACCAGACCGTGGCTGCCACGGGGCGTCTCTCGAGTTCTGATCCCAACCTGCAGAACATCCCCACCCGCTCCGAGCTGGGGCATCGCGTGCGCACCGCTTTTACGGTGCCGGAGGGTTCGGTCTTTCTCGCCTGCGACTACTCACAGATCGAGTTGAGGCTGCTTGCCCACCTCTCCGGAGACGAGCACCTCATTGCGGCCTTCAACGAGGGCGCGGACTTCCATGCAACAACTGCTGCACGCGTCTTTGGGATTCCCGTAGAGGAGGTCACCCCTCAGCTGCGCAGTCGTGCGAAGGCCGTGAACTTTGGCATTGTCTACGGTCAGCAGGCCTATGGACTTGCCACCTCGCTCAAGATCCCGCGCGCCGAGGCGCAGGAGATGATCGACCGCTACTTTGAGGCGTATCCAGGCGTTCGCGCTTACCTCGACCAGTCCGTCTCATTTGCACACGAGCACGGCTATGCCATCACCATGTACGGCCGCAAGCGCCACATCAGGGAGTTCTCGCAGAGAAATAAGCAGCTTGTGGCCTTTGGCGAGCGCACGGCCATGAACCACCCCATGCAGGGGACGGCAGCGGACATCATAAAGATCGCAATGGTCTGCGTGGAGAGGCGCCTGGCCGAGGAGGGGCTGCGCTCCAAGCTTGCGCTGCAGATTCACGACGAGTTGGACCTTGAGGTGCCTAAGGACGAGATAGGCACGACATCCGTGCTGGTAAAGGAGACCATGGAGGGCGTGGCCCAGCTCAAGGTGCCGCTCATCGCCGAGGTCTCGTATGGTCCCACATGGGCTGACGCGAAGTAGGGGACGTATGGCAGGGAAGCGCATGAGCGTGGTGGTGTACACTGACGGATCCTCTCGGCACAATCCCGGTAACGGAGGCTATGGGGCGGTGCTGCTCTACACCGACCCCGCTGGCAAGACCCACACCCGCGAGCTCTCGCAGGGGTATCGCCACACCACCAACAATCGCATGGAACTCATGGGGGTCATCGCCGCCCTGGAGGCGCTCGCGAGGCCGTGCAGCGTGGAGGTCCACTCCGACTCCAAGTACGTGGTGGACGCCTTCAACCAGCATTGGATCGACGGCTGGTTGCGTCGCGGCTGGAAGACGGCGGAGAAGAAGCCGGTCATGAATATGGACCTGTGGAACCGCCTGCTGGCCGCCATGGCGCCGCACGACGTGAGTTTTATTTGGGTGAAGGGCCACGCCGGGCACGACCTCAACGAGCGCTGCGACGAGCTTGCCACGTTGGCGGCGGATGGCGATGCGCTGGTGGAGGACGAGGGCTTTACGGACGCGGACGCGTGAGTGGCGCAGGTGAGCGGGTCCACAGCGGGTCCACGGGCCTCGACCTGAGGGAAATCTGCGGTTTAATGGCGGAGCGGTAGGGGGTGGTGGCCTCCGATGTCAAAAACTCGACATCGTGCGTACACACGACTGCGACTCTCCGCCAATTCAGCCCTCTAGGAGCTTCCTGCTGGCAGGAAACCACCATCCTGCGTACGCACGATTCTCGTCTGTTGCCATGTCCCTCTCGCCCAACTGGGGAGAACGACAGGGGCTTGGTGGATTTCCTGGGTCGTGCGTACGCACGACCCAACTTACGCGCCAGCGGAGCAAGCCCGTGACGTAATTGCGTGTGCCGGGAAGGTTGCAAGCTCGCTGCCTGTTTCTCTCAGCAGCATGGGCCTCGACTCGTAGCTAAGTCACATATTCGCTGCGGCACCTGCCGCGCCCTCGTACGTCTCGGCGATGTTATAGTTATCCATCGTTAACAAATTGTCGCTACGGCTTTGTCGTTTCATCGTGGTGACTTGCTGGGCGGAGATAGGAGTAAGCCATGAAACCAGTCGACGTCATTCTCATCGCTGCCGTCATCGCCATCCTTGCCGTTGCCATCCGTCGCTTCATTGGCACGGCAACGGGCACGCGCGACTGCTGCAGCGGGGCGAAGAAGAAGTCCAACGTCAAGCGGTTCAAGGCCACCAAGATCGAGGACACCAACGAGAGCCACTATCCCTACCAGGCTGACTTTGAGATTGGCGGCATGAGCTGCGAGCACTGCGCGGAGAGTGTCACCCGGGCACTCGACTCGATCGATGGTACCTGGGCCACGGTCTCTCTTGTGGGCGGCCGCGCCCATGTGCGCTCGAAGTCACCCATCAACGAGGACGTCTACCGCAAGGTCGTCGAGGAGGCCGGCTACCGCTTGGTGGGGTAGCGAATGAGACAAGTGAGACAAGGGGGCTGTCCCCCCTGTCTCACGAGCAGACCGTCTTGCCAATCATGATGTTCAAGATCTCGACATCGGTGGGGTGCATGCCAACGCGACCCACGTAGCCCATCGAGCGTATGGTCTCCTCGGTCGTCTCGCCGATAAGCCCCTCGCCTGGCCTAAAGTCCACGTTGGCCAGTGCCATATCGCATCCGAGAATCGCTGCGTCGACTGCCGCGGCGATTTTTGCCGCGCAGCTGGGCTTGGCCCCGTCGCAGACGATGCCTCCCACGTTGGCAAGCGTGTTGGCGATGGTTGCCTGGTACTGTCCGAAGGAGCCTCCGCGCAGGTAGCAGACGGCTGCTCCCGCGCCCGTGGCTGCCGTCACGGCACCGCAGAACGCCGAGAGCTCGCCGATGAAGCGCTTGGCGTGTATCGCCGTGAGGTCGGAGAGCGTGACGGCCCGCAGCATCTCGTCGTGAGGGACCCTCAGGTACTCGGCATACTCTGCGACCGGAAGCGAGCATGTGATGCCCTGGTTGCCGCTCCCGCAGTTAATCACTACCGGCATGGCGCATCCGCTCATGCGCGCATCGGATCCAGCGGCGGCGGCAGCCCGCGCACGGCACGAGATGTCGTCTGGCCTTGTGAGAAGGAGTGTCTTGCCAATGCGAGCGCCCCAGTCGCCCGAGAGGCCCTCGCTGGAGATGGCGCGGTTAAGCCCTACCTGGCGCTCGACCATCTCGCATATGTCCTCGACATCCACCTCGCGCACAAACTCCCAAATGCCCTCAAGCGAGAGGGACGAGAGGCCCGGCTCCTCGGGTTCACCGTCGATTGCGCAGGTGTCCTGCTCGTTTGCGATGACTCCATCAACGCTGACGGGGTTTCCGTCGCGTGTGAGCTCGACCACGTTGGTGTGCCTGCCGGCAACGCACGCTACGCCGCTGTGCCCCCGTGCCGTGGCAACTGCGCGCACGTAGAGGTTGGGCACGCCCTCGGCGAGAGAGACCGAGCAAAACCCTGCCGAGACAAGCTTGCGTGTGTGCTGGCGGTCCTTCTCGTCTACGCCCTCAAGCACCTCGAGTGCGCGCGTGGCATCTCCGCCCACGGCACCAAGCGTTGCTGCGGCCTCAATGCCGCGCTGGTCGCCGGAGCTTGGCACCGTCACGCTCTTTACGTTCTTGATGATGTTGCCGCTGCAGGACATCTCGAGGTGCTCGGGCTTTTGGCCCAGGGCGTCACGGGCAAGCGCAGCCACGTACGCCACGGCGATGGGCTCGGTACAGCCGAGGGCGCAGACAAGCTCGCGCCTCAGGATGTCCAGATAGGTGTCATAGGTGCTGCGGTCCATGGGCCCTCCAGCCGTCTCCCGACTTCAAACAATGAATGGGGAAACGGTAGCGCTAGAGGGATGCCATGTCACGCCTGTTGGCCTCCTCGCCGTCAAACCTCCGGATGATGTTGGGAAGCTCTCGAGCGAGGCGAGACATGGGGCCGTGCCACACTGCGCGGCGCGGCCAAGCGTGGCCAACGTAGATGGTGCGCAGACCGCAGTCGGGACGGGGGAAATCACGGCGCGAGTCGTTGCCCACCATGAGGCACTCGTCGCAGGTAAGCCCCAGCGTGTTCACAAACTCCTGGTAGAAGCGGGCATTGGGCTTGAGCCGATGTGTGTTGTCCCAGTTAGAGGCCAGCGAGAAGTCTTCGGGTGAGACGTCTGCCCAACCCATGCGCGCCTCGACGCACGCCTCCGAGAAGGCTGGGTTTGTGGCAAGCGCACAGGTGAGGCCAAGCTCGTGTACCACGTCTACGGCTCTGCGCCCTCCACGCTGTGGGCGTGCGGCAACAATGCCGCCATGCATGGTGGGCACGACTTCACGCTCGTAGAAGTCAACTGCGTCTGCGATTGCGGGGTCGTCGAGCGGTATGCCCGCGAGCGCGTTGACCTCCTGATTGAAGAGCTGATGGTTGGTGAGGTCATCGGAGCGGTTCGAGTTCTCCAGTGCCAGGTATGCCTTGGTGAAGGGGATGCCCATGACCGGCGCGGGCGTGCGGGCGATTCTGCCGAGAAGGCCAGAAAGTCCCGCAACGTAGCGTGTCATGAATGCGGTGAAGTTGATGTCGAGCAAGGTGTCATCGAGGTCGAAGAGGACCGCCTTGATCATGCTGCTTGAACCTCCCCCCCCGCCTAACTACGCCTTCGGCTCTGATACCCTTTGTGACCCCATGACCCTACAGAACCGCGTGCCCCGATGCAAGTTACATGCGATTGCCGCACTACCCTAAGCGTTGTGGCATTCTGACCGCCTGCGTTTCTATTTGACCGCTGGCAGTTTCGCCGTTCGCTCGTCTTCCGGAAACCTATATATTTTCACGCAGAAAATAAGTATGGCCCTGACAGAGGCATGGCAGTGCGATGGGGCGCTGGATCCATTGCCACTAGGCTGGTACGGCTTTGGAGGTGAAGGCATGTCGGGTGGCGTTGAGCACATCGCAGATGCCAACCGAGCCCGCATCATGCGAGCCCTCGTCGACCACGGACCCCTCTCCCGCGTGGAGATCGCACAGGTGAGCGGCCTGTCCCCGGCTACTGTGACACGCAACATCGCCTATCTCATGACGGTGGGCGTGCTTGCGGAGGACACCACCCGCGTGCGCACCGGCGGCAGGAGCCGCATCCCCGTCACCGTAAACGCCGCCTACGGTCGCATTGCCATCGTGGGCCTCACACACCGCGGTGCCACGCTCTACCAGTACGACATGGCGCTCGAGCCCTGTGCCGAGCCCATCTCGCTTGGCGAAGGCTTTGCCTCGGCAGACCTTCCACGTACGGTCGAGGCGCACCTCTCGCGCGCAGACGGCGAGTTCGAGAAGACGCTGCGTGCGGTGGGGGTCCTTCGCTGTGACAACTCCTGGGACGCCGCCTGCGGCCTCTCGGACGCGCTCTCCCGTCGCCTCGGCGTCCCTGCCTTCGAGCAGCGCGCCGAGGACTGCGCCGAGTACAAGATACTCCACGACGAATCGGAGGAGGCGAGCTCCAACCACCTGCTGGTGAGTCTGGGCTCCGAGGTCCTCGTGGGCATCGCCCAAGGCGGCAAGCGCCTTCCCCTTCGTAGCGGCTCGTACGCCGAGATTAGCCGTCCGCTCGCCAACAGCGGCGAACCCGAGGGCGCTATCGTTGACCGCCTGGTCGATATCCTCTCTATTCTCACCTCCCTCTTCACTGTCGATGCCATCTTCATGATGGGTTCCGGAGAGGAGACACTCATTGCCGGAGTGCCCGTCGACCTGGGCAATGTTGCCAAGGCGGGAGGCGTCTCCGGAGAGCTCCCTAGGGTTGTGATTGTGAGCCAGACCTTGCGGGAGATGGCACGCATCATGACCGCGCAGGTGAGAGGCATGCTCCTGCACGCTGGGTGATCCGGCTCGCGTCGGTTATGGGGCCGTGGCCAACCCACGGCAATGCGCGCGTCCCCAAGGCGCGCGGAGGGAAGGGAGACGTATGGTAGTTCTCGTAAGGTGTGATGACCGCCTTATTCACGGCCAGTGCATGACCGTCGTGGTGAAGGGCAACCACATCGAGCGCATCATCGTCGTTGATGACCTTACGGCAAGCAACTCGATTCTGCGCTCGGTCTTCAAGGCTGCCGTTCCCGCTGACATGAAGGCTGGAGTCTACACGGTTGATGAGGCCGTTCCGCTCATCGAGAAGGCCATGGGCGACAACATCCGCACGCTCGTGCTCATGAAGTCCCCCATCACATACAAGCGTCTGCTGGAGAAGGTGCCCGGACTTCCCAGGGAGCTCAACGTTGGGCCCATGTCCAAGCGCAAAGGCACCACTGAGGTGACCCCTACCTCGCACCTCATGCCTGACGAGGCAGAGGCTGTGAAGGATGTCGTGGGCCAGGGCGCTCGCGTCTTCTTCCAGCAGGTTCCCAGCCAGCCCGTTGTCGAGTGGGATGACGTGAAGGGCAGGTTCTAGGGTCCGTGCACGGACTTCGGACCCGAGCAAGATTCCGTCGGTAGCAGGATAAGGTCCTGGTGTCAGAGGAAAGGAAGGTACTGCCATGAGTTTTCTACAGGCACTGCTCCTGGCACTGTGCGGGTGGATGGGCTCCATCTACTCTCCGGTGCTCATAGGAGGCCTCGCGGGCTGGTACACAATCGGCCGGCCGCTGGTCTCAGGCATGATCATTGGCATCATCCTTGGTGACGTCCAGACCGGCATCATCATGGGCGCCGCCATCCAGATGCTCTACATCGGCCTCGTAACCCCTGGCGGCACAATGCCTGCGGACGTCAACTTTGCTGCGTGGATTGGCATCCCGCTGGCCATGGTCGCCGGCGCCGGCAAGGAGTATGCGCTTGCGCTTGCCGTGCCGCTGTCGTCTCTGGGTGTCCTCGCCGTCTATGGACTGTGCGCCATCAACCTGTACTTCGTGCACAAGCAGGACGCCGATGTCGAGGCCGGTAGGCTTGACGCTGCCGCGCGCATCCCCATCGTTGGCCAGATTACCAACTTCGTGCTGCGCTTCTTCCCGATCCTCCTCATCAACTTCTTTGGTCAGGATCTCATCACCGCGCTTGTCAACGCACTGCCCGTCCAGGTGACCGACATCCTCCAGATCTTCGCCAACATGCTGCCGCTCGTGGGCTTCATGCTCCTCATGCGCATGATCTGCAAGCGTGACGTCGACCTCATCCTCTTCTGCGTTGGCTTCGCGCTCATGTCCGTGCTCCAGCTCGGCATGGTCACCATTGTGATCTTCGCGCTGGGCATTGCCTATCTCGACTACCGCGGCACCAACGCTGCTGCTGCTCCCGAGAGGAGTGAGTAGACATGACAAATGACATCACCACCGAGTACCAGGAGATGGGCGGTGCCAGGAAGCTTGGCAAGAGTGCCATTCGCCGCGCGTACTGGGATTGGATGTTCTACAACCTGTCTGTGCAGAACTTCGAGAGGATGCAGGGCCCAGCCATCATCAGGATGCTGGCCGACGTCCGCGAGGACCTCTATCCTGGTGACCACCAGGCCCAGCAGGAGATGCTCGAACGCCACGAGGTCTTCTTCAACACCGAGCCGTACCTGGGCAGCATCGTTCCCGGCATCGTCCTCGGCATGGAGGCGAGCAAGGCAGAGGGCAACGACGAGGTCTCCTCTGAGTTCATCAACTCCATTAAGACCGCGCTCATGGGCCCCTTCGCCGGCATTGGCGATTCGCTGCTTCCCGGTACGCTGATTCCGATCCTGCTCTCCATTGCCCTGGGCATGTCACCCAACGGCGAGGTCACCGGTCCAATCTTCTATATCGTGGTCTTCCTGGCAATCATGCTGCCGCTCACCTGGTTCCTCTTCTCCTACGGCGTGAAGGCCGGCGCCAACGCGGCGGAGCTGGTCCTCTCGGGTGGCATCAAGGACAAGGTCACCCGTGCCGCCGAGGTCGTTGGCCTTATCGTCGTGGGTGCCATCTGCGCGCAGTACGCCAAGTTCAACATTGGCCTTGTCTACACCAGCGGTGACCTTACGATCAACATTGCCGACGTCCTCGACTCGATCTTCCCCGAGCTACCAGTGCTGGTCATCTCCTTTGTGACCTACTGGCTCATGGTCAAGAAGAACTGGTCTGCGGGCAAGGCCATGCTGCTCATGCTCGCAATCTCCGTCGTGGGCTACTTCACCACGATTCTCACGGTCTAGTTGCGGGGGCCTTCCTAGTCATTGGGCTTGCGTGGGGCGCACCTGCCATCCGGCATGGTGCGCCCCATGCAGACGCAGGGGAGGACCCCGCCCGCCGCCTTCCTTGCCACGCAGGCCGAACGTCTTGCCCACATTTAGAAAAAATGGCACCTGATGCTTGAAATTGCGCCTGCGAACAGGCTAATCTATCCAATGCATGCGCATCCGCCATGCAGCGTATCTGTCGGCCCCCGAGAGCATGCAAGTTCGCCCAAGCGTTCGTGCGCGAGCGCAGAAGCGCAGACCATGACGACCGGGGCCCCGTTTCGAGAGGGGTCCACCTTTGAGTGAGATTCAGAACTCATCCGTCTTCGCGCTGGATGATATTTCCGACGAGGAGATGAACAACCTCATCGACGGTACCGTCACCGATTTCGACGAGGGCGATCTTGTTACCGGCACCGTCGTCAAGATCGAGCGCGACGAGGTTCTGCTTGACATCGGCTACAAGTCCGAGGGCGTCATCCCTGCGCGCGAGCTTTCCATCCGTAAGGATGTCAATCCTGCCGAGGTCGTCTCTCTGGGCGACCAGATTGAGGCCCTCGTCCTTCAGAAGGAGGACAAGGAGGGCCGTCTCGTCCTCTCCAAGAAGCGTGCCGAGTACGAGCGCGCCTGGAACCGCGTGGAGGAGAAGTTCAACTCCGGCGAGACCGTGGAGGGCGAGGTCATCGAGGTCGTCAAGGGTGGTCTCATCCTCGACATTGGCCTTCGTGGCTTCCTCCCTGCCTCCCTCGTCGACCTTCGTCGCGTGAAGGACCTCAATGCCTACCTTGGCACCCGCATCGAGGCCCGCGTCATCGAGATGGATCGCAACCGCAATAACGTCGTCCTCTCTCGTCGCATTGTTCTCGAGGAGGCCCGCAAGGCCGAGCGCCAGGAGATCCTCTCCAAGCTCAAGCCCGGCATGCGCCTCAAGGGCACCGTGTCCTCGATCGTGGACTTCGGCGCCTTCGTAGACCTCGGCGGCATCGACGGCCTGGTTCACATCTCCGAACTTTCCTGGAACCACGTCAACCACCCCTCCGAGGTCGTCAAGGTTGGCCAGGAGGTCGAGGTCCAGGTGCTCGACGTCGATCTTAATCGCGAGCGCATCTCCCTCGGTCTCAAGCAGACCACTGAGGATCCTTGGCGTACGCTCGTCAAGAAGTATCCCGTGGGTGCTATCGTCGAGGGCAAGGTCACGAAGCTCGTCACCTTTGGTGCCTTCGTCGACCTTGGCGAGGGTGTCGAAGGTCTCGTCCACATCTCCGAGATGGCCAAGAGCCACGTGGACGCTCCCTCGCAGGTCTGCCAGGTTGGCGACACCGTCCAGGTGAAGGTCATGGAGATCGACCTCGACCGTCGTCGCATCTCCCTGTCAATGAAGGCTGCCGCCGAGACCCTTGGTACCGAGGTCGAGGTCAAGCCTCTGCCCGAGAGCGACAAGCCTGCCGAGAAGGCCGAGGTTGCCGAGGCTGAGACTGAGCCTAAGCCAGAGCCTGAGCCCGAGTCCGAACCTGCGGCAGAGTAGCGCTAGGGTTTACCGGCTGCACATCGAGCTAGCTGCATGGGAGGGAAGCCGCCTTCGGGCGGCTCCCTTTTTTTGGCCCTTCGAAACTTCTGGTGGGTAGCATTCCCTCCCCGCATTGAGCGCGTCGCG